>JAFYXI010000022.1 GCA_017546245.1 Clostridia bacterium
AACTGTTTGACAGCGGGGTACGTGTTGAGCTTGACAGCCGAAATGAAAAAATCGGTTACAAGATAAGACAGGCACAGATGGAAAAAGTTCCGTATATGATAATAGTGGGCGAAAAAGAGCAGGCAGATGGTATGGTTTCTGTACGTTCAAGAAAAGATGGCGATAAAGGTGCAATGCCACGCAAAGAATTTATTGATGAAATCTTAACAGAAATCAAAGAAAGAAGAAGATAAATAATAATTTGTACAAAATGAACTATCATTTATAGGAGGAAACAAATGAGCGCAGAAGCTGTTTTTGGACAGTCCAACGATTTTATTGCAGTAAAAGCTGAAGAAGACGGTGTTTGCATCATTGGCTTAACCCGTGGAAAAGATACACGTTTTCATCATACCGAAAAGCTTGATAAGGGCGAGGTATATATTGCCGAATTTACAGAAATGACCTCAGCGATGAAAATTAAGGGTAAAGCAAAAATCTATACAAAGCACGGCATTATCGAATCTGAATAAGATAGGGGACTAAAGCTATGTGGATGGTAGTATATATTGCGCAGACTTCAGAAACTGCAGAAAAAATACGTAGTCTGCTTCAAGAGGCAGGATTACTCGTAAAAGTCAGAGCAGTTAATCAGACACAGGCAGAAAAATACGGCTGCTACGAAATATTAGTTACCGAATCTGAACTTGATGCGGCACACAGTATTATAATTGAAAAGGCGCTGTAAAAATTAAGACAAGTATCTGCTGCGTGCACGACACTTGTTGTTTTAACAAAAAATAACGATTATTACAAATAAACGAAGGATTGTAAAGATATTTTTATAATCCGAGAGGAGAAAAGCTGTATGAAAAGAATTGGTGTATTAACAAGCGGTGGCGATGCTCCGGGTATGAATGCTGCAATACGTGCGGTTGTTCGCGGCGGTATTCATTACGGCATGGAGGTTATCGGTATCCATAAAGGCTATAACGGTCTTATAAACGGTGATTATGAAATTATGTCTGCACGCAGCGTTTCTGATATTTTACACAGAGGCGGAACAATTTTGCAGACTGCCCGTTGTTTGGAGTTTAAAGAGCAGCCGGGTATAAAAAAGGCTGTAAGAATGGCAAAAGATATAAAACTTGAAGGCTTGGTGGTAATCGGCGGTGACGGTTCATTTAAGGGCGCTCGCGATTTATCTGCTGCCGGTCTTCCGACGGTTGGTATTCCCGGAACGATTGATAACGACATTGCATGTACAGACTATACAATCGGATTTGATACAGCTCTTAATACTGCCCGTGATGCAATAGATAAAATACGTGATACTGCACATTCGCACGAACGTTGCTCGGTTGTTGAGGTTATGGGCAGAGATGCCGGCTATATTGCAGCGTATGTTGCAATGGCGTGCGGTGCAGAAGTTGCAATTGTTCCTGAAGAAAATTTTGATTTTGAACGCGATATTATTATGCCGATTAAAGAGGGTAAAATGCGCGGTAAAAAGCAAAATCTGATAATTGTTGCCGAAGGTGTAGGCGGAAGTGTTGAAATGGCTAAAGCTATTCAGAAAGAAACAGGAATCGAAACCCGTGCAACAATCTTAGGTCACATTCAGCGTGGCGGAAGCCCGACTGTTACAGACAGAATTATTGCAAGTCAGATGGGTGTTCACGCAGTTGAACTTTTAGCAAACGGCGTTGGCAACAGAATAGTTGCAAAACAAAAAGATAAAATTGTTGATTACGATATTATGGAAGGTCTTAATATGGAGAAAAAGATGGGAAATGAAATATTAAACCTTTCTAAAATTCTTAGTATGTAATATTTTTAATGAAAACTGCATAAAAACCTCGTGTTTTTTAATAAAAACGGTTATCGTGAACTTGAAATGAAATTTTTGTTGCGAAAAATTTCATTTTGTGGTAGAATGATGCTTGTATTGTTAAAAAGCGCTTAGGAGAGTGAAAGAAATGTCTTTAAAAAATTCGTATATGGCAGAGCTTATGGATAGGGTTATAAAAAGAAATCCTGCCGAGCCGGAATTTCATCAGGCTGTTCATGAGGTATTAGAATCATTAGAGCCTGTTATAGAAAAATATCCCGAGTTCGTCGAATGCGGCGTACTCGAATCAATCGTAGAGCCGGAGCGTGTAATTAAATTCCGTGTTCCGTGGGTTGATGATAATGGTGTTGTAAGAGTAAATCGCGGTTTCCGTGTTCAGTTTAACAGTGCAATCGGTCCTTATAAGGGCGGTTTGCGTTTTCATCCGTCTGTTTACGAGGGAATTATTAAATTTTTAGGTTTTGAACAGATTTTTAAAAATTCTCTGACCGGTTTACCTATCGGCGGAGGTAAAGGCGGAAGCGACTTTGACCCCAAAGGCAAATCTGACGCAGAGGTTATGCGTTTTTGCCAGAGCTTTATGACAGAGCTTGCAAAGCACATTGGTGCAGATACCGACGTACCGGCAGGCGACATCGGTGTTGGCGCAAGAGAAATCGGTTATCTTTTCGGTCAGTACAAAAGACTTCGTAACGAATATACCGGCGTTTTAACCGGTAAAGGTCTTACCTATGGCGGTAGCTTGGCTCGTACCGAGGCAACAGGTTATGGTTTGTGCTATTTTACTGAAGAAATGTTAAAAGATGCAGGAAAATCTTTTGCCGGTGCAAAGGTTGCAATTTCCGGTTCCGGTAATGTTGCAATTTATGCAACCGAAAAAGCTACAGAGCTTGGCGCAAAGGTTATTACAATGAGCGATTCAAACGGATATATTTATGATGAAAACGGCATCGATTTAGAAGTTGTTAAAAAGATTAAGCTAGAAGAAAGAAAAAGAATTTCTGAATATGTTAAATATCATCCGCAGGCTGTTTATACAGAGGGCTGTTCAGGTGTATGGACAGTTAAGTGCGATATTGCACTTCCTTGTGCAACACAGAACGAAATTAACGAAGAATCTGCAAAGGCTTTAATTGCAAATGGATGCTATGCGGTTTCAGAGGGTGCTAATATGCCTTCAACACCCGAGGCAATTGCAGCATTCCAGAACAGCGGAATTTTGTTTGGTCCTGCAAAAGCTGCAAATGCAGGCGGTGTAGCAACATCGGCGCTCGAAATGAGCCAGAACTCAATGCGTTACGGCTGGACCTTTGAAAAGGTTGACAGAAAGCTTCAGGGTATTATGATTGATATTTATAAAAATACCAGCGAGGCTGCAAAAGAGTTCGGTATGGAGGGCAACTTAGTTGCAGGTGCAAATATCGCCGGATTTATGAAGGTTGCACGTTCAATGCAGGCATATGGCGTAGTATAATTTAAGAAGATAATTGTTAACACCCGACCAAGCGGTCGGGTGTTTTTGTAATGAATAACTATATATACTTCTTCATTCTGTCAAGTGCACCTTTTTCGAGGCGCGAAACCTGTGCCTGTGATATTCCTATTTCGTCAGCTACCTCCATTTGAGTTCTGCCGGAGAAAAAACGCAGATTTATAATGTGCTTTTCGCGGTCAGAAAGCCTTTTCATTGCCTCTTTAAGTGCGATTTCTTCAAGCCAGGATTCGTCTGTATTTTTAGTATCCTTTACCTGATCCATTACAAAAATTGTGTCAGTTCCGTCGTTATATGCCGGCTCGTAGAGAGATACCGGGTCTTGTATCGCCTCTAAAGCAAAAACTATGTCTTCTTTTGGAATGTCAATAAGTTTTGCAAGCTCTTCGACCGTAGGCTCTTTAGAGTGCTCATTTATATATGCCTCTTTCGCCTTTAGTGTTTTATAAGCGATGTCACGCATCGAACGGCTTACACGTATCGAATTGTTATCTCTTAGATAGCGGCGGATTTCGCCGATTATCATAGGTACAGCATATGTGGAAAATCTTACGTTATGTGATGTGTCAAAGTTGTCAATTGCCTTAATTAAACCTATGCAGCCTATCTGAAATAAATCATCAGGATTTTCGCCTCTGGCTGAAAAACGTTGAATAATGCTTAAAACCAACCTTAAATTTCCGCCTATAAAAGTTTCGCGAGCCTGCATATCGCCTTGCTTTATTTTTTCAAAAAGTGCCATTTTTTCATCATTTGTAAGCACAGGAAGCTTAGAAGTGTTTACACCGCAAATTTCTACTTTGTTCGCCATCATATCACCCTGACCTTTGCCTAAATATATGATTTAACAGTACAGAGTTATATTTTCCAATTTAAGTAAAAAATATACTGAATTTGGAAATGGATATTTTTGTTTAAATTATTGCAAAGTTGTAAACTTTTTAAGTTTAGGCTTTTTATTCGTTGTATTTTATGGTAGAATTATTTACATAAAAATTAAGATATAAAATAGTGATAATATACAGATAAGGTGATTTTATGAATATGTTATGCATAAGATGCAAAAAACAGCCTGCGGTTGTTTTTGTAAATAAGATGGACACAGCCACAAAAGAGCAGACCACAGACGGTTACTGCTTAAATTGTGCGCGTGAATTAGGTCTTGCGCCGGTCGATAATATTTTAAAGAGCATGGGTCTTACCCAAGAGCAATATGACGAAATAAGCAGCGGCATGAACGAGCTTATGTCAAGTATGGATGAATTTGACCCTGATGATTTTGATGGTGAAGATATGGAAAATCAGCCTCTTGCAATGATGGGTAATTTTAAAGATATGCTTTCTAACTTTATGGGTGGCGGCAATTCAAATACTCAAAACGAAAGTAGTGGCGGCGGCACCAAAACCGCAACTAAAAAGCAGAAAAAAGAAAAACAAAGACTTTTAGACGGTTTTGGTACAAACCTTACCAGAAAGGCATCACAGCGTTTAATTGACAGAATTATCGGAAGAGATAAAGAAATTGACCGTGTAATTCAGATTTTAAACCGTCGTTCTAAGAACAATCCCGTTCTTTTAGGCGAACCGGGTGTAGGTAAAACTGCAATTGCTGAGGGTTTAGCTGTCAGAATCGTTGAAAAAAGAGTTCCTCCAAAGCTTTATAATAAAGAGGTATATCTGCTTGACTTTACCGCTATTGTTGCAGGAACACAGTTCAGAGGACAGTTTGAGGCACGTCTTAAAAAACTGCTTGAAGAAGCAAAAGAGCTGGGAAATATTATTTTGGTAATAGACGAGCTTCATAATATTGTAGGTGCAGGCGATGCCGAGGGCGCAATGAGTGCGGCAAATATTTTAAAGCCGGCTTTGGCACGAGGGGATATTCAGGTTTTGGGTGCAACAACCTTAGATGAATATCGTAAACACATAGAAAAGGATTCGGCATTAGAGCGTCGTTTTCAGCCGGTTAAGGTTGATGAACCCTCAATTGCTGATACTATTGAAATAATTAAAGGAATACGTGATTATTACGAAAAATTTCATCACGTTAAAATTTCTGACGAGGTAACCGAGCAGGCGGTAATTATGTCTGAAAGATATATTACAGACCGTTTTCTGCCTGATAAAGCCATAGATATAATTGACGAGGCAGGCTCTAAAGCTAACTTAAATAACAAGGCTTTAGTTCAAATGACACAATTGCAGGAAGACTTGCGCAAGATTCAGATAGAAAAAGAAAATGCTGTGTCGGGTGATTCTCCTGAAGATTATCAGAAAGCAGCAGAATTAAAGGCTAAAGAATGCGCAATAGTTGAAAAAATGAATGCCTTAGAAGCAAGCGGAATAGATACAGAGCTTACTGTTGAAAATGTTGCCGAGGTAATTGAAGACTGGACAAATATTCCGGTCAAAAGCATAACCGAGGCAGAAAGCAAAAAGCTTCTTGAACTTGAAGACAGACTTCACGAACGTGTAATTGGTCAGAATCACGCAATAGAGTTAATTGCGCAGGCGATAAGACGCAACAGAGCAAGACTTACCAAAATCCGCAGACCTGTGTCGTTTATATTTGTCGGTCCTACCGGTGTTGGCAAAACTGAACTTGCCAAAACCTTAGCTCAGGTTATGTTCGACAGCGAAGATGCGATGATTCGTGTCGATATGTCAGAATATATGGAAAAGCACACGGTATCGAAACTTATCGGCGCACCTCCGGGATATGTTGGTTATGACGAAGCCGGTCAGCTTACTGAAAAGGTGCGCAGAAAGCCGTATTCTATTATTTTGCTTGATGAGATTGAAAAAGCACACGAAGATGTGTTTAACATCTTGCTGCAGATTTTAGATGACGGCAGAGTTGCCGACAGTCATGGCAGAATGGTTAATTTTGAAAATACTGTTATTATAATGACATCAAATGCCGGTACAAATCATATATCTTCAAGCTACGGATTTAATAAAACAGAGGCTGAATCTGTACAAAACAGTGTTCAGGCGGCTTTAAAAGATATTTTCAGACCTGAGTTTTTAAACCGTATTGACGATGTTATAGTATTTAATCAGTTAAAGAGAGACGAGCTTGAAAAGATTGTTGATTTAATGCTTAATGAGCTTGCAGGCGAACTGTTTAAAAAGAATATGATTTTAGATGTGACAAAAGCTGCCCGTGAGTTTATTTTAGATAAAGGCTATGACGTTAAATTTGGCGCACGTCCGCTTAGAAGAACAATCGAAAAGCATATCCAGAATCCTATTGCAGAAGCAGTTATACGCGGTGAAGTTAATAAGCACAGTACAATCAATGTAGATGCAGCAGACGGAGAAATAAAAGTAAATATTAAATCGTTAATCGACTAATGACTAACTGCCGCAATTTCGCGGCAGTTTTGTTGTATAATTAAAAATATGCTAATATTGTAATTTTTGTTTAAATTTGACTAATTCGTATAAATATGTTACAATTCTTATATAGTAAATAGGTGTTTTTATGCAATGTAAAATAATTTGAATTTTTAAATATATATTGTCAAAAATGTCGAAAAGGAGAGCGTGTAAACATGTTAAAAAACATCAAAGCAAACATCACTTTACTTTTGGCGATTTTTATTTCTTTTACTTTAGCAATGGTTTTACCTATTTTGGTTGTAGATGCGGCAGAAGACGGAGAGTATAGGTATGATGACTTGCTCAATTATCGTGTAACAAACAACGAAGCAGAAATTATATCTGTAAACTCAACTATTGGTGGAGAACTTATTCTTCCGTCAACTATAAACGGATGCAAGGTTACGAGTATAAGCGGTTATGCTTTTTGGGGTTCTTCATTTGAATCAATAACACTTCCTGATACTATAATAAGCATAGGTGATAATGCTTTTGAGGGGGCAGATTCTAAAAGGATAATTTTACCTGACAGCGTAACATCTATAGGTAATAAAATTTTTAGTACTTGTTTATATTTAGAAGAGGTTCGTCTTTCGGAAAACTGTAACTATGTAAGCCAGCAGGCGTTCGATGGTTGTTTTGCTTTAAAGAATATTAAAATTCCTGATTGTGTAACAAGAATAGAAGCAAACGCTTTTGCTTATTGCAAAAGTCTCGAAGAACTGAACTTACCTGCCAACCTTGAATACATAGGCGATTATGCGTTTGTCGGATGTAATAAGCTGACAGAGGTTGAAATTCCGCAAAGCGTTTTAAATATCGGCAGTTTTGCATTTGCGTACAATGATGCACTTAAATTGGCGAATATAAATAGCCCTTTGGCGAATGTCGGTGAATATTGCTTTTGCTACAATCCGGCGCTTGAGACCATAAGGGTAAACTCAAAAACTATAGGAAAAAATGCTTTTTATAATTGTTCGTCATTAAAAAATATTTATATTTCAAAAAACGTTAAAGCTATAGGTGTTGCTGTTCTTTATGGCAGTCCGGTTGAGAATATATATTATTCAGGTACAAAAAAACAATGGGATGAAATTGTGATAGAGACGGGAAATGCTGAACTTGAGAATAAAGATGATATTATTTTTGTGTCGACAAATACAATGTTAGAGTCCGGCAAATATATTATAAAAACAGAGGGCGATATTACCGATTGCCTGTTATTGTTTGCTTGCTTTAATGATAACTGTATGGAATATGTGCGCGTAATTAATTGTACGTCTTCGAATGAATATGTGGTATCAATGCCTGAAAATATTGTTTATGATGATATAAAAATATATGTATGGGACAAACAATTAAAGCCGATTTTTGAAGGCGAAAGTGCACCTTTATCCTAATATGTGATTAATAAAAATTATACGGAGGAAGAATGAAACGTATAGCAGTAGGAATATTAGCTCATGTTGATGCCGGTAAAACGACTTTATCTGAAGGTATTTTATTTTCTGCGGGAGAAATACGCAAGCTTGGCAGAGTTGATACCAAAGATACATTTTTAGATACTGACGAATTAGAACGCAAAAGAGGCATTACAATTTTTTCTAAACAGGCTGTAATAAGCTTGGAAAATACGATAATAACTCTATTAGATACACCGGGCCACGTCGATTTTTCGGCAGAGACAGAACGAACATTAAGTGTGCTTGATTACGCCATTTTAGTTATAAGCGGTACAGACGGCGTACAAAGTCACACTAAAACACTTTGGGATATGCTTAAAAAACATCAGATACCGGTATTTATTTTTATAAATAAGCTTGACCTGGCAGGAAGTGATAAAAAAAGTGTTATTGATGAACTTAAAAATGAATTTAAAGAAAATTTTGTTGATTTTTCTGATAATGAAGAAATTTTGTCCGAAAATCTTGCTGTTTGCGATGAAGAACTTATGGAAGAGTTTGAAAATGGCGTGCTTTCTGAAAGTTCAGTTGCAAATGCTATCGAAAAAAGAAATGTTTTTCCTTGTCTTTCAGGCTCTGCTCTTAAAATGGAGGGTGTAGAGTATTTTATTAAAGTCTTTGACAAGCTTACCAAAGAAACAAGCGCAATGAACGAATTTGGCGCAAAAATATTTAAAATTGCTCAGGATGATAAAGGCAACCGTCTTACTTTTATGAAAATTACAGGCGGTAGTCTTAAAGTAAAAAGCCTGATTGAATCTGATGAAAATACCCGGGAAAAAATAAATGAAATAAGAATATATTCAGGCGATAAGTATACAACGCAAACCGAGGCATTCCCCGGCTGTGTTTGTGCAGTTACCGGACCTAAAAAAACGGCTGCAGGGCAAGGATTAGGCTTTGAAAAAAATGCATCAAAACTTGTATCAGAGCCGATTTTTGCCTATCGTGTAATTTTGCCAAAGGGTTTAGAGCCGTCTGTTGCGTTTGACAAACTCAAGGAGTTGGAGGAAGAAGAAACACAACTCAAAGTAACGTGGAATTCTCAGCTTAAAGAAATCCAGTTGCGCCTTATGGGCGAAATTCAGCTTGAAGTATTAAAACAGCTTATATTGAAACGTTTTGATATGGCGGTCGAGTTCGAAGAAGGGCGCATAGTCTACAAAGAAACTATAGAAAATACCGTCGAGGGTGTGGGTCATTTTGAACCATTAAGACATTATGCAGAGGTACATTTGGTTTTATCTCCTTTACCGCAAGGTTCGGGTATGCAATTTGAATCTGATTGCCCTGAAAATGTACTAGATAAAAACTGGCAAAGACTTATCTGGACACATCTTATGGAAAAACAACACATAGGCGTCCTTACAGGCTCACCAATAACCGATATAAAAATAACATTAAAATCGGGTGCAGCACATTTAAAGCATACTGAGGGAGGCGATTTCCGTCAGGCAACATACAGAGCAGTAAGACACGGTTTAAGATGTGCAAAATCTGTGCTTTTAGAGCCTTATTATGATTTTGTTATTGATATTCCTGCCGAAAATGTCGGCAAGGCTATGACTGATTTAGACCTTTTAGGTGCAGAGTTTTCTGTCTATCACGCAGGAGGTGAAATGGCTAAAATCAAGGGTAATGCACCTGCTGCGGCAATCAGGAACTATCATAGTCAAATTACCGCATACACACACGGCAAAGGCAGAATGGCCTGCAATTTAAGCGGATACGGTAAGTGTAAAAATGCAGATTCTGTTATTGAATCAATAGGCTATGATGTTGATAGTGATATTGAAAATACCGCTGATTCTGTCTTTTGTTCTCATGGAGCTGGTTTTAATGTTAAATGGAGTGAAGTAACAGAATATATGCACTTAGATAGTGTATTAAAACCTAAAAAAACAGAGCCGGAGAGGGCAAATGCTGTTCGTTCAGTAAGTAATATTAATGCGTCTGATGATGAGCTTTTAAGAATATTTGAAAAAACGTATGGCAAAGTTGAAACAAAGCTTCCGACTTATGCTTTAAAGACAAAAAAAGAAACAGATAATATGCATAAGCCACATAATAGCAGAAAAAAACACGATAAAGATTATCTTTTAATTGACGGATATAACATAATCTTTGCGTGGGAAAATCTTAAAGAAATTGCCAAAGACAGCTTAGAGGCGGCAAGAAATGCATTGATTGAAAGAATATCGGTTTATAAAATATTTAAAAAATGCGAAATTATAATTGTATTTGACGCATATAAAGTAAAAGGGAATCGTGGAGAGGTAGAGCACGACAAAGGTATAACCATTGTCTACACCAAAGAATCACAGACTGCTGATGCTTATATTGAAAAAGCGGCAAAAGAGCTTACTAAAGATTATAATGTAACTGTTGCGACATCAGACGGTGTAGAACAACTAATAATTTTCAGCAGCGGAGCATACAGAATGCCCGCAAGCCATTTAGAAGATGAAGTTATAAATGTTGAAAAAAATATTAAAACCTTGATGGAACAAAATAATGCAGAAACTGATGCATCAGGATTTTTAAAGATTTTAGAAGAAAAACTGGTCGAATGGAAAAGTAAAAACAGCGAAGATTAACATTTAAAAGAGGTGATTTTGTGGATTTAGCATCCAAAAAGATTGACGAATTAAAAGAAATTGCAAAAAATATGGGTATAAAAGGAATTGCAAAGCTTAAAAAGAATGAACTGATTGAATGTATTAAAAATAACAAAGAAGATATTTCAGAACAAATTACCGAAAAGGAAACGATGTCTGAAGAAATGCCGAAAACTGAGCATAAATCGGGTTTGATGCTGCAGGGTGACGATAATTTAGTCGGCGGAGTTTTAGAGGTTATGGAAGATGGATTTGGTTTTTTGCGTGGCGAAAATTATCTTTCTACGCCTAAAGACGTTTATGTTTCTCCGACACAGATTCGCAGATTTAATTTAAAAACCGGAGATAAAGTAACCGGTATAGGCAGAAAACCCAAAGAGGGCGAAAAATTTCCGGCACTTATTTTTGTTCAGCACGTTAACGATGATACGCCGGATAAAGCTATCCGCAGAAAACCGTTTGAATATTTAGTACCTATTTTTCCGGAAGAAAGGATACGTCTCGAAAACGGTTCATCTGATTTTGCAATGCGCTTGGTTGATCTTATTGCACCAATAGGCAAGGGTCAGAGAGGTTTGATTGTTGCGCCGCCAAAAGCAGGAAAAACCACACTTTTAAAAAATATTGCAAACAGTATCGAAACCAATCATCCCGAAGTTGAGCTGATTGTATTATTAATTGATGAGCGACCTGAAGAAGTAACTGATATGAAACGCTCAATAAAAGGCGATGTTGTTTATTCAACCTTTGACCAGTTGCCTGAGCATCACGCAAAGGTAGCAGAAATTGTATTAGAAAGAGCACAGCGTTTGGTGGAACAGAAAAAAGATGTAGTGGTGCTTTTAGATTCAATAACCCGTTTGGCAAGAGCTTATAACTTAACCGTTCCGTCATCGGGCAGAACCTTGTCCGGCGGACTTGACCCCGGAGCACTTCACAAGCCTAAAAAGTTTTTCGGAGCTGCCCGAAATATTGAAAATGGAGGAAGTCTTACCATACTTGCTACCGCACTTGTTGAAACAGGCAGCCGCATGGATGATGTTATTTTTGAGGAGTTTAAGGGAACGGGTAATATGGAGTTGCACTTAGACCGCAAGTTGTCTGAAAAAAGAATTTTTCCTGCTATTGATATTGCAAAATCAGGAACGAGAAAAGAAGAACTTCTGCAAACTCAAAAAGAACTCGAGGCTATTTGGAGTATAAGGAGAGATTTGTCTAATCAAAATGCACAGGATGTTGCCGAACAACTTATTTCTAACCTAATAAGAACTAAGACAAATGAAGAGTTTATAGTGCATATTTTAAATGGATTTGAAAGAAATAAATCCTCATCAAGAATGAATAGTAAATATTAATTAAAAGCACAGATTACATTGTAATCTGTGCTTTTAATTATATACCTAAGGTTTGAAGAATTAAGCCTGTAATAATTCCGGTTAAAGCAACGATTAAAACTATATATACATTTTCTTTTGTATGTTTATTTACTTTAAATAAAACTAAAATTCCGACACCTGCACCGGCACATAATCCGCTGACCGCAGAACCAAAGCTTATGGCTCCGTTTATTAAAAGCTCGGTTAACAAGACGGAAGAAGCACAGTTAGGAATAAGACCGATAATTGCAGCAATTACGGGCTGCAATACCGAGCCGGAAAGCAAGAGAGAAGCTAAACGTTCGTGACCGATTAACTCGATTGCAATGTTTAAAATAAACGATATTAAAAATATAAAAACATATATGCTGATTGTATGGCTAAAAGCACCATATAAAATGCCGTGTTTTTCGCAGTTGCAATCTGTGCATATATCTTCATGGATTTGTTCGGACAGAGGAGTTTTGTTATGATTTAGCTGTCGTGATAAAAATAAATCGGTTAAAAACCCTGCGATGACTGCGACTAAAATTTTTATAACAATAAGTTTTAAAACCATACCTGCACTGTCAGGATTGCTTAAAAGTACAGGAATTGCCTCGTCAGACGTGGATACAAATACAGCGACTAAAGTTCCTGCCGTTATAATTCTGCCTGCATAAAAATTGGATGCTAAAACCGAAAATCCGCATTGAGGAATACAGCCTAAAAACGAGCCGGCCGCAAAACCAAATTTACCTGTATGGGCAAGAATTTTTTCGATGCTATGCGATTTTCTGTATTCTATATATTCAATTAAAAAGTATGCTAAAAACAAAAAGGGCAACATTTTAAACGAATCATAAACAGTATGCTTGAATACATGTAAAAGAATATCCGACATTTAAAACTACCTTTCTTTAGTTTAAAGTAAAAATATTAAAGTACCTTATTTAAAATTTCGCGCATTTTTTCTAAGGCAATGCCTCGGTGGCTTATGGTATTTTTTTCATCAATTGTCATTTCGGCAAAAGTTTTTTTGTAAAACTCATTGTAAAAAACAGGGTCATAACCAAAACCGTTATCGCCTTGAGGCTTGGTTAAAATTATGCCTTCACTTTCTCCGCGCGTATCGTAAACCATTCCATCCGGCATAACCAAGCACATTACGCACACAAAACGCGCTGTACGCTTTTCATACGGCACAGATTCTAATGCGCAAAGCAGCTTTTGAGTGTTGCTTTCATCTGTTGCGTTTTCGCCTGAATAGCGTGCTGAATAAACACCCGGCTCTCCGCCTAAAGCATCCACCTCAAGTCCTGAATCGTCAGCTAAAACAGGAACAGACATTTTTTCGGCTAAAACAGAAGCTTTTTTTAATGCGTTTGCATAAAAAGTATCTCCGTCTTCTTCTATTTCTATAGAGAAGGGAAGGTCAAAAAGTCCTAAAACTTCTACGTTGCTTAAAATTTCACGGATTTCTTTAAGTTTTCCTTTATTTCCGGTTGCTACTAATAGTTTTTTTGAACATGCAGTATCCATTTGTCGCTCCTTGTGATGTATTTTATTTTATAATTTTTGGCATAAATTTGCTTCTTTTAAAAATATTATACTTTAAATATTGACTGTTATCAAGAAAAATAAACAATTTGCAAATTTTTATTTGTTTTAAGAGTAAAATTTGATTGCAAAAATTGTCAATATGTGATATGATTATACACATATGATATAGGAGGGGATAGTATGCTCGAATTGATTTTTGTTCGACATGGCGAAACTGCGAGTCAGATTACAAATAAATATATCGGAGTTACGGATATTCCTTTAAGTGAACGTGGGAAGAGACAAGCATTGTCACTTGCACGCACCTTTGCACGCGAAAAATTGGATGCAATATACACAAGTCCTTTAACAAGAGCTAAAGAAACAGCTGACCCAATTGCTAAAATGCTGTATTTAGAGTCGCAGGTTGTAAGCGACCTGTGTGACCGCAATTATGGTATATGGGAAGGGCTTACAATGGATGAAATTCAGGAAAAATATCCAAATGAGCACGACTTATGGTATAAAACATGGCCTGAATACGAAGTACCGCAAGGAGAGAGCGAACGTCAGGTTTATGAACGCAATGGCGTTGCTTTAAAGAAAATTCTTGAAAATCACGATAAAGGTAAAATTTTAGTTGTGTCTCATCAAGTTTGCATAAGAAATATGCTCTCGATGCTTTTTGAAATGAACATCGACAGCGGATGGCATTTTCAGATAAACCACGCAGGAATATGCCGCTTGAAAATTGATGAATACGGCTATGCAACTATGACATCGTTTAACGAAATATAAAATCCCCTGTAAAATAAATTATTAGTATCTTTTGGAGGTCGCAAATGGCAAACGTAAGAAGAATTTTTGTTGAAAAAAAGAAAGGCTTTGATGTTGAGGCAACTCATTTGTTAAAGGATTTAAAAGAAAATCTGTCAATTGGCGGATTAAAAGAAGTACGCCTGGTTCATCGTTATGACGTAGAGGGAATAACTGATGAAGAATATGCTGCTGCAAGAAATTTAATTTTCAGCGAGCCACCGGTAGATTATGCATACGATGAAGAATATCCGCTTCCTGCAGGCGCGAAAGTTTTTGCAAGTGAGCTTTTACCGGGGCAGTATGACCAACGTGCAGATTCTGCTGCTGAGTGTATTCAGTTGCTTACAAAAAAAGAACGTCCGAATGTTCGCGTTGCAAAGCTTACTGTACTTGTTGGCGATGTATCAGATGCCGAAGTTGAAAAAATTAAAAAGTATTTAATAAATCCTGTAGAATCATGGGAAACAACTCTTGAAAAGTTTGATACATTAGAGATGGAAGCTAAGATTCCTGACGATGTGGCAATTATTTCCGGCTTTATTTCGTTATCGGAAGACGGATTGAAAGAAATGCTTGCAAACTATGGTTTTGCAATGGATTTAGACGATATTAAATTCTGTCAGGACTACTTTGCAAACACCGAAAAACGTGACCCTACAATTACAGAAATGCGAATGATTGACACATACTGGTCTGACCATTGCCGTCACACAACTTTTTCAACAAAAATTAATGATATATCTTTTGAAGACGGAAAATACACAAAGCCGGTAGAAGAGGCTTTTAAAAAGTATAAAAAAGCAAGAGAAACCTTGTATGTTAACAAGAAAAAAGACCTCTGTTTAATGGATATTGCTACAATTGCGGCAAAAGAGCTTAAAGCAGGCGGATATTTAACAGCACTTGACGAATCGGAAGAAATTAATGCTTGCTCGATTTGTGTTGATGTTGATATTGACGGAAAAACAGAAGAATGGTTAGTTATGTTTAAAAATGAAACCCATAACCATCCTACCGAAATTGAACCGTTTGGTGGTGCTGCCACTTGTCTTGGCGGTGCTATTCGTGACCCGTTATCAGGCCGTTCTTATGTGTATCAGGCTATGCGTGTTACCGGTTCAGGTGACCCTAGAAAAACCTTGGCTGAAACAACTCCCGGAAAGCTTATGCAGCGTAAGATTTCTACCGGTGCTGCTGCAGGATACAGCTCATACGGAAATCAGATTGGTCTTGCAACCGGTCAGGTTACTGAAATTTTTGATGAGGGTTATATTGCAAAAAGAATGGAAATCGGTGCAGTTATTGCAGCCGCTCCTAAAAAGAACGTTATCCGCAAACGTCCTGAAGCCGGCGATGTTATAATTCTTCTTGGCGGAAGAACCGGTCGTGACGGTTGCGGCGGTGCAACAGGTTCATCAAAAGCGCATACCGAAAAATCATTGGAAAGCTGTGGTGCAGAGGTTCAAAAGGGTAATGCTCCTGTTGAAAGAAAGCTCCAGAGATTATTCCGTGACGGTGACGTTACAAGACTTATCAAACGTTGTAACGACTTCGGTGCAGGCGGTGTTTCAGTTGCAATCGGCGAGCTTGCAGATGGTCTTATAATTGACCTTGACAAAGTACCTAAAAAATACGACGGCTTAGACGGCACAGAGCTTGCTATTTCTGAATCGCAGGAACGTATGGCGGTTGTTGTTGCTAAAGCTGATATGGATAAATTTATCGAATATGCACACAGAGAAAATCTTGAGGCAACAAAGGTTGCGGATGTAACTGACTTAAACCGTCTTACAATGTACTGGAGAGGTAACGTAATTTGTGATATTTCGCGTGATTTCTTAAATACAAACGGTGCAGTTAAAAATGCGGATGCTAAAGTTGCAGCTCCGGCTGAAGAATCGTATTTTGATAAAAAAGCATCAGCCGATGATATTAAAACCGAATGGTTTAATTTGATGTCTGACTTAAATGTTGCAAGCCAGAAGGGTCTTTGCGAACGTTTTGACTCAAGCATAGGTGCAGGAACAATTTTAATGCCTTTTGGCGGAAAATATCAGCTCACACCAAACATCAGTATGGCTGCAAAAATTCCTGCACTTTCAGGCGAAACAAATACAGGTACGTTAATGGCATACGGCTACGATCCGAAACTTTCTTCATGGAGTCCGTTTCACGGTGCAGTTTATGCGGTTGTTGAATCGGTTTCTAAAATCGTAGCAACTGGCGGTAACTACAAAAATATTTATCTTACTTTCCAGGAATACTTTGAAAAACTTGGTGCAGATTCTACTCGTTGGGGCAAGCCTTTTGCAGCTTTGCTCGGCGGATATTGGGCACAGTCAAGCTTAAAGCTTGCAGCAATCGGCGGTAAGGATTCGATGTCCGGCTCGTTTAACGATATGGACGTTCCACCGACTCTGGTTTCGTTTGCAGTTGACCCTGTAAAAGCTGACAAAGTAATTTCCGGTGAGTTAAAGAATACTGACAGCGATTTATATATGCTTAAAGTTGAGCGTACAGATGACGATATGCCCGACTTTGATGCACTTACTAAAATGTACGAAATGGTTTATAATATGGCAGAAGAGGGTAAAATACTTTCTGCATATACTGTTCGTGCAGGTGGCTTGGCAGAAGCAATCAGCAAAATGGCATTCGGTAACAAAATAGGTGTCAGCCTTAACGATGCTGCTAAAGAATATCTGTTTGCTCCCGAAATTGGCTCGATTGTAATCGAAGTTTCAAAAGATTGTGCAGTAGACGGAATTAAAATCGGTGAAACTACAAAAGCTTCTGCAATTGTTTGCGGTGATACAAAACTCGATATTGACGAACTTATCGCAGCTTGGCAGAAACCGCTCTCGGGTGTATATCCTATCAGCGCTGAAGAGCCGAAAGAGGCTGTTCCTACATTCAGCTTTGTAAATGAGCATCCGATAGTTGCAGGCGAAACCTTTGCAAAACCGCGTATATTTATTCCGGTATTCCCCGGTACGAACTGCGAATACGATTCAGCTCGTGCCTTTACACGCGCAGGCGGTGTTTGCGAAACATTTGTAATCAAAAACTTAGTGCCGAGCGATATTGAAGAATCGGCGGCAGAAATGGTTAAACAGATTAAAAACAGCCAGATTATTATGATTCCGGGTGGATTCTCTGCAGGTGATGAGCCTGAGGGTTCGGGTAAATTTATTGCAACAGTATTCCGTCATCCTGATGTTAAGGATGCGGTTATGGAGCTGTTAAATCACAGAGACGGCTTAATGCTGGGTATCTGTAACGGATTCCAGGCGTTAGTTAAGCTCGGTTTAGTACCGTACGGCGAAATTTGTCCGATAAGTGAAGATTCACCGACGCTTACATTTAACACTATCGGCCGCCATGTATCTCAGATGGTATATACAAGAGTTTGTTCAACACTTTCTCCTTGGTTCTCAGGTGTTAAGGTTGGCGACATTCATACAGTACCTGTATCACACGGTGAAGGTAGATTCGTAGCAAATGCCCAGTGGGTTAAAAAGCTTGCCGAAAACGGTCAGATTGCAACTCAGTACGTTGACCTTGACGGCAATCCGACATATGAAACTGCATTTAATCCGAATGGTTCTGTTTGTGCTATCGAGGGTATTACAAGTCCGTGCGGAAGAATCTTAGGTAAAATGGCACATTCTGAGCGCAGAGGCAACAGCGTAGCACAGAACGTATTCGGAAATCAGGATCAGAAAATATTTGAATCCGGTGTACGTTACTTTAAGGATTGATTTTTATATGATTAAAAATACCGAACAAATTTTAAAAGCTGCAGAATATATTAAAAGTATTATAAAAACTGTGCCTGAAACAGCTCTTGTTTTGGGCACAGGCTTAGGATATTTTGCAGATTATGTTGAAAACAAACAGATTATTCCTTATAAAGAAATTCCTCATTTTCCTGTTTCAACAGTACCTGACCACGCAGGTCAGCTGGTGGTTGGAAATATCGGAGAAAAGCCTGTTATGATTATGCAGGGACGCATTCATTATTACGAGGGATATTCTATGGACGAGGTGGTTTTTCCTATTCGTGTAATGAAAGTATTAGGAATAAAAAATCTGTTTTTGACAAATGCTGTCGGCTCTGTAAATCTTGATTACAGAGTAGGCGATTTGGTTATTTTAAAAGACCACATCAAGTTTTTTAACGATTCACCGCTAAGAGGAGAAAACATAGATAGCTTTGGTCCGCGCTTTAATGATATGAGTGATGCTTATACCAAAAAACTGCGCGAAATGGCAAAAACAATTGCGACGAATGAAAATATTCCGATTCGCGAAGGCATTTACAGCTATATGCCCGGTCCCAGCTTTGAAACACCGGCAGAAATAAGAATGATTCGCACGCTGGGCGCAGATGTTGTCGGAATGTCAACAGTTCCTGAAGTTTTATGTGCGGCACATGCCGGAATAAAAATTTTCGCAGTATCATTTGTTACAAACTTAGCGGCAGGAATTTTAGACGAAATAAAAGAACTTGAATATACAGATGACAGTAAAGATAATTTTAACAGACTAATTAAAGGCATGATTGCGCAAGTCTAATTGTGCTATTGCTTGGAGGGTTAAATGAACCGATTGGACAAAATCAGAAATTTTTCTATTATCGCACATATTGATCACGGAAAATCAACACTCGCCGACCGACTTTTAGAAAAAACGGGTGTTTTAACCGAGCGCGAAATGGAATCACAGGTTTTAGATAATATGGATTTAGAGCGCGAGCGCGGAATAACAATAAAAGCTCGTGCTGTTCGTTTGCGTTATAAAGCATCGGACGGGGAAGAATATATATTAAATCTTATCGACACACCGGGACACGTGGATTTTAACTACGAGGTTTCGCGAAGCTTGGCTGCGTGCGAGGGTGCAATTTTAATTGTAGATGCAGCTCAGGGGATAGAAGCACAAACACTTGCAAACACATACTTAGCGCTTGACCACGACCTTGAAATTATGCCGGTAATAAACAAAATCGACCTTCCGGCAGCAAGACCTGATGAGGTTGTTGAAGAAATTGAAAATATAATAGGAATACCTGCAGAAGATGCTCCCAGAATTTCTGCGAAAAACGGAATAGGAATTGAAGATGTATTAGAGCAGATAGTAAAGATTATTCCTGCCCCAAAAGGTGACGAAAACGCACCGCTTAAAGCTCTTATTTTTGATAGCTTTTATGATTCTTATAAAGGTGTAATTATCTATTTCAGAGTTAAAGAGGGCAAGGTTAAAGCAGGTGATACTATTCATCTTATGGCAACAGGCAAGGACTTTGATGTTGTAGAAGTTGGATATTTACATCCGTCAGGATTTTTAAAATCTGACGAGCTTTTAGCCGGCGAGGTTGGATATTTAACAGCAAGTATCAAAAATGTTTCTGATACCCGTGTTGGTGATACAATCACTTTAAAAGACAATCCTGCAAAAGAGGCTCTTTCAGGATACAAACAGGTAAACCCTATGGTTTTCTGTGGTATTTATCCGGCAGACGGTGCTCGTTATGATGACCTGCGTGATGCTTTAGCGAAACTTCAGCTTAACGATGCAGCCTTGGTTTACGAGCCTGAAACATCCGTTGCATTAGGGTTTGGCTTCAGATGTGGATTCTTAGGTCTTTTGCATATGGAAATTATTCAGGAACGCTTAGAAAGAGAATATAATTTAGACTTGGTAACCACAGCGCCTAGTGTTATATACAAGGTTATGAAAACCAATGGTGAGCTTTTAGAAATATCTAATCCTACAAACCTTCCTGATGGCAGCGAAATGCAGTATATGGAAGAACCTATCGTAAAGGCAGATATTATGGTTCCTACCGAATTTATCGGAAATATTATGGAGCTGTGCCAGGATCGACGCGGTGTGTATATAAATACAACTTATATTGATTCAAGTCGTGCGCAGCTTCATTATGAATTGCCGCTTAACGAAATTATTTATGACTTTTTTGATGCACTTAAATCTCGTACTAAAGGTTATGCATCTTTTGACTACGAAATGAAAGGCTATCAGCAATCAGAGCTTGTGAAGCTTGATATTTTGTTAAATGGTGATATGGTCGATGCCTTATCCTTTATCGTTCATTCTACCAAAGCGTATGCAAGAGGCAGAAAAATAGCCGAAAAATTAAAAGCATCAATCCCGAGACAGTTGTTCGAAATTCCGATTCAGGCGGCTGTGGGCAATAAAATAATAGCGCGCGAAACCGTAAAAGCTATGCGTAAAGACGTTTTGGCAAAATGCTACGGCGGTGATATAACGCGTAAGAAAAAACTGCTTGAAAAGCAGAAGGAAGGAAAGAAACGGATGCGTCAGGTTGGTTCTGTCGAAGTGCCGCAAGAGGCGTTTATGTCCGTGTTAAAGCTTGATGAAGATTGATAAAAATGCGGTATATGGAGTTTATATCCATATACCGTTTTGCTTAAAAAAATGTGCATACTGTGACTTTGCATCGTATCCTAACTTGTTATCCAAAGCAGATAGTTATTTAGAGGACGTAGCAACCGAAATGAAGCAATATAAGGGAATATATGCAAATTCTGTTTATATAGGCGGCGGAACGCCTACCTGCTTAAAAAAAGAACAGCTTTTAAAGCTTGTTGATAAAATTAAATCTACTTTTTTACTTACTGACGACTGTGAATTTACAGTCGAGTGCAATCCTAAAACGGCAGATTACGATTATTTTTGTGCGTTAAATAATGTCGGCGTAAACCGTCTGAGCATAGGTGTTCAATCCTTTAATGAAGATGAATTAAAGCTGTTGGGCAGAGCGCATAATGCAGAAGAAGCAAAAGAGTGCATACAAATGGCAAAAAAAGCAGGATTTTTAAACTATAATTTAGATTTGATGTTTGGTTTGCCAAATCAGTCGCTTTTAGATTTTAAAAAATCAATACATGATGCACTTGCGCTTGAGCCTGCCCATATATCGTGTTACAGTCTTATTGTTGAAGAAGGTACAAAAATGTGTGATATGGTAAACAGAGGAGAACTTATTTTGCCTGACGAGGATGAAGAACGCAGAATGTATCATGCATTAATCAAAATACTTTCTGATAATGGATATGAACATTATGAAATATCTAATTTTGCTCTTAGGGGTATGCAATCAAGACATAATAACAAATACTGGAATCGTGAGCCGTATATAGGCATTGGTGCTGCGGCGCATTCGAATATTGGGGATTTTAGATTCGGAAATCCACCGGAACTTGATTTATATACTGATATTGTAAAAAATAATGTTCCTGATGGCAGAGAAACAGAAAAACTAACCGCAGAAGATAAAATGTCTGAATTTATATTTTTAGGTTTACGCAAAACAGAAGGCATAAGTAAAATTAAATTTAAAGATAATTTTGGTATTGATATTTATGAAAAATATGGTGAACAAATTAAAAAATTCTGTGGTTTAAAACTTTTAGAAGATAAGAGCGATACGATTCGCCTTACATCAGCAGGTATAGATGTATCAAATTCTGTATTTTGTGAGTTTTTGTGATTCGGGGTGAAAAAATGAACGTACGTGTTCACAATATAAAATTGCCTTTAGATGCCAACGTAGATGAAATAAAATACGAGGCACTTAAAGCGGCAGGTGCAAAAGAATGCGACTGTAAAGCTTTTAAAATAGCAAAGCAGTCGGTTGACGCACGCAAAAAACAGGTTTCTTTTGTGTACAGCATTGATTTAGAACTTACTAAAAAGGTTAAAACAAACGGCACAAATGTTGTTGAATTAATAATAGAAGAAGAAAAAGAAATTATAACCGGCAATATAAAGCTTGCGCACCGACCGATTGTGGTGGGTAGCGGTCCGTGCGGTCTTTTTTGTGCCTTAACACTTGCACGAAAAGGATATATGCCGCTGCTTTTAGAAAGAGGAGCAGATGTTGATACACGAACAAAGGCAGTACACAATTTTTGGCAAAACAGAAATTTTTCTCCTGACACAAATGTACAGTTTGGCGAAGGAGGTGCAGGTACTTTTTCTGACGGAAAGCTTACAACGAGAATATCTGACCCTAAAATTATGAAAATCTTAAGCGAATTCGTCAAATTCGGTGCGCCTGAAGAAATTTTATATAAAGCTAAACCGCATATCGGCACAGACATTTTAAAAAATGTAGTTAAAGCAATCAGAAATGAAATAATAAGATTGGGCGGAGAGGTACGGTTTAATTCAAAGGTTTCGGATTTAGATATAAGCGGTAATAAAATAAGGTCTGTAAGGCTGTCTTCGGGTGAAGAAATACCTTGTAATGTACTTGTTTTAGCTTTAGGTCACAGCGCGCGCGATACTTACAAAATGTTGTTTGACAAAGGCATTTTAATGCAGGCAAAAGCTTTTTCAGTTGGTGCGAGAATTGAGCATAAGCAACAATTTATCAATGAAGCTATGTATGGAGGTTTTGCAGGACATAAGCTATTAGGTGCAGCCGACTATCAGCTTTCTTACAGAAACGGCGATGATGCGTGTTATTCTTTTTGTATGTGTCCGGGTGGCGTTGTGGTTGCTGCCGCATCTGAAGAAAATACTGTAGTAACCAACGGAATGAGCTATTTTGCACGTGATGAAGAAAATTCAAATGCAGCCATATGCGTTAATGTAACTAGAAAAGATTTTGAAAGTGAGCATCCGCTTTCCGGTGTTAAATATCAGCAGAAGCTTGAAAAAAGAGCATTTAATTTAGGTGGAAGTAATTACAATGCACCGGCGCAGTCAGTTTCTGATTTCTTAAACGGAAAACGTTCTTATAAATTTTTAAGCGTAAAACCCAGCTATGCGCCTGATGTAACACCGGTTGACTTATGCGATATGTTCTCTCAAAGAGTGAGTAAGATTTTATCTGACGGACTAAGGCAGTTTGAAAGAAAAATTAACAGCTTTACCAAAAACGGAGCAATTTTAACCGGGCCTGAAACAAGAACGTCAGCACCTGTAAGAATTTTGAGAAATGATGAGTTTGAAAGCTGTTCAGCAAAAGGAGTTTATCCAGCAGGTGAGGGTGCAGGATACGCCGGTGGCATAATGAGTGCTGCAGTTGACGGAATAAAGGTTGCAGAAAAGATAATCTCTATATATTGTGTTTTATGATTGAAACATAATTTGCAAATTTGTGCTATAAAGCCACACTTTGTCACGATTTTTATTGTAATTTTTAATTTTATTTTAAATATTGTAGTTTTTTCTTGTTCTATTTGTGACTAAATTGTAAATATTTACGTATAATTGTAATCATTCCGTAATATGAAGCTTATAAAACCTGTAGCTGCAAGTTTTATAATATAAACAAAAAAGAAAATAAAACAAATATGCAAAGATTGCCACACTTTAAACAAAGTGTGGCATTTTTATGATGTTTTATACTGGATTTTACTGATTCTATACTATATAATGTATTTAAGAAATGAAAAGGTACGAGATTTGGAGGAAATTTTATGGCAAACAGAAAATTATACAAAACAGTTAGTGTAAACAGTAAAAGTGATGCGGCGAATTACGATTTTGATTTGGAGTATTATATTTTAGAAAAAGAAATTAAGCTCGACGGCATTTGTGTTAATACATATGGTGTAGAAATATGCAAAAGCCTAAAAGATTCGGACGGCGTTGTACATAAAGAATACAGAAAAGTTTTTGATGTGTTTTGTACCGAAAAAGAAACAAAAGAAATATTAGAAAAGCTGGCAAGAAATACCGTAACGCCCATAAGCCTTTTAGAAGTTTTGGAAAATCTGATAGGAACAGGTGATTTGATTAACGAAGAAACATCATTTTTAATCGTATAGCCAACTAACATAAAGGGTTTGTCATAAAAATAAAAAGTGCTTAGTATATATAATACTGACACTTTTTATTTTTTATTTTTAAACTTTTATTTAAACAAAAGGAAGGTGACCGATATGAGTCGGCAATATCGAAGAAAAACTTGCGCAAGACAAAAAAACTCAAGCAATTTGTTTATACATAGCATCAGGCTAAGTACAGTAAAACAAACAGTAGCATGTTTATTAATTTTTATGGTAATGCTTTTTGTTAAAATGTCAGCTGATTCAACATTTGACATTGCGAAAAGCTGCATCAGCTATACGATTGACAAAAAGACAGACTGGAAAAACATAGCAGTTAGTGTTAAAAATTTTATAAAAGAAACAGTAATAACCGATGAAACCTTAAACGAACACGAGGCGCTGACTAAAATGGAAATGCCAATAAAGACGGATGTAATATCACAATTCGGAACGCGTACCGATAAAAATGGTAAAAATGAATTTCATTATGGAGTAGATTTTGCAGGAAATGCTGGCGATAAAATTCGTTCGGTATCTGACGGAACTGTTGCAGAAATCGGAAATTCCGAAGAATACGGCAACTTTATTTTAATAAAACATAATGACAGCATATCCAGTTTTTATGGTAATTGTGAAAAGATTTTGCCTCAAAAAAATGACAAAATAAAAAGCGGACAAGTTATAGCAACACTAGGAATTAATAAAGCATCTGATGTTGCTCATCTGCATTTTGAAATAAGAGAAGGAGATTCGTCTTTAGACCCTATGGTATTTTTAGAAGATAAAACACGTTAAGGAGAAAACACATGATAAAAATTACACGTTATCTGTATATAAATATTTTAACTGTGCCGCTTTTTGTTTTAGCATATATAGTAAAAGCGCACCATACGATGCTTATGGCATATGCAATTGTAACAGTTCACGAACTGTTTCATTTGTTTGCGGCGCTAATACTTAAAATTCGCATTGGTTCTGTAATCGTTATGCCTTTTGGTATGACTTTAAGATTATCGGGTGCGGTTATTAAAAATCCGATAAAAGAAAGCCTGATAGCGATAGCAGGACCGTTTTCAAATATACTTATGATTGTGCTTGGTGTACTTTTAAAGCATTTTTATGTATATACAGAAGAAAGTATGTTTTTATATATGAATCTTAATTTCTTAATTATGCTTATAAATCTTATGCCTGTACTTCCGCTTGACGGCGGCAGAGTTTTTCGTTCGGTTTTAGCACATTTTTTCGGATATATAACAGCAATGCAAATATTGAGAAAGCTTACGGTTTGCATTATTTTGTGTCTTGTTTTTATATCAGTTATATTGACTGCGTTTATAGGTATAAATGTGTCCTTAATAATGGTAGCTGCATTTTTAATTTTTAACCTTATAGAAGAAAAGAAAACCTCTGATTTATTTGTTCTTAAAGAGCTTTTGCGCTCAAAGGAAAAATTACTTAATAAAAAATTAATTCCGTCTAAAGTCATTTCGGCATCAAAAGATGCTTATGCCAAAAATATTATTGAAAAAATAAGTTATGACAGTTTTTGTCTTATATATATCGCTGATGATTCGGGTGGATATTTGGTTTCTGAATCAGAATTAATTGATGCAATAACAACGCGAGGGTATCGCATTAAAATGGGACAAATTTAATTAAAAATAAATTATCTGTATTTAAATTATATATCTTGAAAAAAATAGTAATATCTGATATAATAACAAAGATAATATATTTTCAGTAAAGAGGTATTGTTTATGAGTCATGACGTTTATAAATGCAAGGTAATATCAAAAAAAGAAATTGCGCCAAATATTATTGACGTAACAGTTGAAAGCAAAGAAATTGCATCCGCTGCAATGGCAGGTCAGTTTTTGCACGTAAAGTGCGGAGATGACATTTCCATGCCGCTTCGCAGACCTATAAGTATTTGCGATGCAGAAGATGACAAATTGCGTTTTATTTTTGAAGTAAAGGGCAGAGGAACTAAAAATCTTCTTTTAATTGATGATGAGATAGATATTATGGGTCCTTTGGGAACGCCATTTACCATCGATAACGATAAATATAAAAATCCGGCAGTAATCGGCGGAGGCATAGGAACATATCCGCTGTTTAAGCTTACAAAAGAGCTTGATAACCCTACTGTTTATTTAGGATTCCGTTCTGAAGCACAAGTAACGTTAGAAGATGAATTTAATTCTGTCTGCGATATGACAGTTGTTGCAACCGATGACGGCAGTTACGGATATAACGGATATGCAATTGACTTGTTAAAAGGAAAAATTGAAAATGATGTTGTTGATATAATTTATGCCTGCGGTCCTAAGCCAATGCTTAAAGCTGTAAAGGCGCTTGCCGAGGCAAATAATATTCCCTGTCAGATTTCGCTCGAAGAACGTATGGGTTGCGGAATAGGTGCGTGCCTTACCTGTTCTTGCGAAACTAAAACCGAGGGAACGTGGAAATATAAAAGAGTTTGTAAAAATGGCCCTGTATTTTGGTCTACGGAGGTGGTTTTATAATGAATATGAAGGTGAATATAGCCGGTGTTGAGCTTAATAATCCGATAATTACAGCATCAGGCACTTATGGATTTGGAAGAGAATACGGCGAGTTCTACAGTTTAAACGAACTGGGAGCGATATGTGTAAAGGGCTTGACCTTGTTGCCCAGAGAGGGAAATCCTCCGCCGCGAATTACAGAAACATATGGCGGAATTTTAAACAGCGTAGGTCTTCAGAATCCCGGTGTTGAAGCTTTTATAGAATATGAACTGCCTGAACTTAAAAAATATACCTGCAAGGTTATTGCAAATATGTCGGGTAATACTATTGAAGATTATTGCAAAATGGCAGAACGCTTGTCAGACAGTGATGTTGATATGTTGGAGATGAATATATCCTGTCCGAATGTAAAAGCAGGCGGTGTTGCTTTCGGTACAAATGCCGATACAATTTTAAATATAACAAAAGAGGTTAAAAAATATGCTAAAAAACCTCTTATTGTAAAACTGTCACCTAATGTTACCGATATAACTGAAATGGCAAAAGCGGCAGAACAAGGCGGCGCAGATGCACTTTCTCTTATAAATACACTTTTGGGTATGGCAATAGATATTAAAACACGCAGACCGATACTTGCAAACGTAACCGGAGGCTTATCCGGACCTGCTGTAAAGCCCGTTGCGGTCAGAATGATTTATCAGGTAAGACAATGCACCAATCTTCCCATTATCGGAATGGGCGGTGTTACTACCGGTGATGACGCAATAGAAATGATGCTTGCAGGAAGTAATGCTATAGCTGTCGGAACGGCAAACTTTATGAATCCTTATGCATGTGTTGATATTAAAAAGGGAATTGTTGATTATATGGAAAAATATAATATCGATGATGTAAACGATATATCAGGCAAGGTTATTGTAAAATAGAGGAGAGGTTTAAATGGCAAAATTAACTTTAGATTATTCAAAAGCACTTGATTTTATAACAGAAGAAGAAATTGAAAATATTGCCGGACAAATTTGCGATGCGCACAACAAATTAGTTAATAAAACCGGTGCGGGCAATGATTATTTAGGATGGGTAAATCTTCCTACAGATTATAATAAAGAGGAATTTAACAGAATTAAAAAAGCTGCAGAAAAAATCAAAAATAATTCTGATGTATTAATAGTAATAGGCATTGGCGGTTCATATCTTGGTGCAAGAGCAGCTATTGATATTTTAACAAATTCATTTTATAACTCTCAATGCAAAAAGGACAGAAAAACGCCTCAGATTTTCTTTGCAGGTAATTCAATCAGTTCTACGTATTTAAGTGAACTTTATGAAATGGTTAAAGATAAAGAATTATCTGTAAATGTTATTTCAAAATCGGGCACAACAACCGAGCCTGCAATTGCGTTCAGAATATTTAAAGAGCTTTTAGAGAAAAAATACGGAAAAGAAGGCGCAAAAGAAAGAATTTTTGCAACTACGGACAAGGCTCGCGGTGCACTTAAAGAGCTTGCAGATAAAGAAGGATACGAAACCTTTGTAATTCCCGATGATGTGGGCGGCCGTTATTCGGTTTTAACAGCGGTTGGTCTTCTGCCTATTGCTGTTTGTGGTGCTGATTTAGACCTTATGATGAAAGGCGCAAAGGATGCACAGGATGAATTTTCGAGCTGTGATTTAAAAAATAACATTTGCTATCAGTATGCGGCTATCCGAAATTGTCTGTATCGTAAGGGCAAGACAACAGAAATTATGGTAAACTACGAACCGCGTCTTCATTATTTCGCAGAATGGTGGAAACAGCTTTTCGGCGAGAGCGAGGGCAAAGATAATAAGGGTATTTTCCCGGCTGCTGTTGATTTTTCAACTGACCTGCATTCTATGGGACAGTATATTCAGGACGGTATGAGAAATATTTTTGAAACAGTTTTAAATGTTGAAAATCCTAAAGCCGACATTACAATAGGAACTGACCCCGAAAATGTTGACGGATTAAACTTTTTGGCAGGAAAAACTATGGATTTTGTTAATCATAAAGCGTTTTTAGGTACAGTTTTGGCGCATAACGACGGCGGTGTTCCTAATCTTATTATTAACATACCTGAGCTTAACGAATACTATTTCGGACAGCTTGTGTATCTGTTCGAACGAGCTTGCGGAATAAGTGGATACGTATTAGGAGTAAATCCGTTTAATCAGCCTGGTGTTGAGGCATATAAAAAGAATATGTTTGCACTTTTAGGAAAACCGGGATATGAAAATGAAAAAGCAAGTCTTGAAAAAAAACTCGGTTTGTGATATAATCGGTAAATAGTGCAAAAAACGATTAGTAAATTTTGGAGGTTATATAAATGCAGTATCAAAGTACAAGGGATAAGAGTGTGCGCGTATCATCAGCGTATGCCATTAAAAATGGATTGGCTGCCGATGGTGGACTTTATGTTCCTGAGCAGATTCCCCAGCTTTCGCTTGATGAAATAGCGGCTTTAGCTCCGCTTAGCTATAACGAGCGTGCAATTAAGGTATTAAGTCGCTTTTTAACAGATTTTTCAGAAGAAGAAGTGACAAACTGTGTAAATAATGCATATAATAAAGAAAAATTTGAAACATCAGAGATAGCACCTATTTATAAGCTTGATGAAAATGTATATTTTCTTGAGCTTTGGCATGGTCCTACCTGCGCATTTAAAGATATGGCACTTCAGATTCTGCCGCATCTTTTAACTCGTTCTATCGAGAAAACAGGCGAAACCAAAGAGGTTGTAATTTTGGTTGCAACATCAGGCGATACCGGAAAAGCAGCATTAGAAGGCTTTCGCGATGTTGAGGGAACTCGTATTATCGTGTTTTATCCTGCCGATGGTGTCAGCGATGTTCAGAAACGTCAGATGGTAACTCAAGAGGGTAACAACGTTGACGTAGCCGCTGTATGCGGTAACTTTGACGATGCTCAGAGTGGTGTTAAACAGATATTTACCGATAACGAGTATGCAGATGTTTTAGCACGAAACAACTTTATGCTTTCAAGTGCTAACTCAATTAACTGGGGAAGACTGGTTCCGCAGATTGTTTACTATTTTTCATCTTACGCAAGTATGCTTAAAAACGAAGAAATCACCTTGGGCGAAAAGGTTAATTTTGTTGTTCCTACAGGTAATTTTGGCGATATTTTGGCTGCGTACTATGCAAAGGAAATGGGTCTTCCGGTTGGTAAGCTTATTTGTGCGTCTAACGAAAACAAAGTTCTTACCGACTTTATAAACACCGGTATATATGATAAAAACCGTGAGTTTAAAACAACAACATCTCCGTCTATGGACATTTTGATTTCAAGTAACTTAGAACGCTTTTTATATCATGTAACCGGCGGTGACGATGTTCGTGTTTCTGCTTGGATGAACGAACTTAAAACAGACGGTCGTTACGAAGTTCCTGAACTGACAAAAAATAAAATTAAAGAAATTTTCTGGGGCGGTTGCTCAGACGATGCTGAAACCTTTACAGAAATTGAAAATGTTAACAACAAATATGGCTACGTTATGGATACACATACAGCTGTTGCTAAAAATGTTTATGAAAAATATCTTGCTGAAACAGGCGATAATACAAAAACTGTTATTGTGTCAACCGCAAGTCCGTTTAAATTCAGCGATAGTGTATTGGCTGCAATAAAGGGCAAAGAGGCGGTTGAAGGAAAAGACCCGTTTGATTTATTAGACGAGCTTGCCGAAAGTGCAGATTTAATGATTCCTGCAGGACTTTGCGGATTGCGCGACAAACAGGTTATCTTTAATGCGACCTGCGAGAAAACAGAAATGTATGATGTTGTGAGCCATATGCTCAATCTTGCATAGGAGGAAAGCTATGGACTGGATTCAGGTTACTGTTTACACAACAACTGAAGGAATTGAACCGGTAAGCGGCAGACTTTATCAGTTAGGTGTAACGGGTATAGAAATCGAGGACGAAAGCGAGTTTTACAGCTTTTTAGAAGAAACACGCGGCACATGGGACTATGTTGACGATGACTTGGTTGAACGTATGAAGGGCGAAACTAAAGTTAGAATCTATTTAAGCGATAATGCCGCAGGTCGCGATATGCTGCACAGTGTTCGTGACAGTATCTCGCAGCTTGCCTTGATGGATGAAGAAAAATTATACGGCAGACTCGAAATTTCGCTTGATAACGTTAATGAAGAGGATTGGGCAAATAACTGGAAACAGTATTTTAAACCCTTAACTGTCGGAGATAAAATTCTGATTCTTCCTGAATGGGAAACTTTAAACGAGGAAACTGACAGAACTGTATTTACGGTTAACCCCGGAATGAGTTTCGGAACAGGCTCTCACAATACAACTCAGCTTTGTATTGAAGAACTTGAAAATGTGATAAACAAAGATACGCATGTACTTGATTTAGGTTGCGGCAGCGGTATTTTATCAATTATTGCATTGCTTTTGGGCGCGCCTGATGCTACTGCTGTTGATATTGACCCTAATGCCGTTGATATTGCATATCAGAATGCTGAAAGAAACGGAATTGATAAATCTGTATATCGTGCTTTTGCTGGTAACGTGTTGGCAGACAGCGAGCTTATTAAAAAAATATCTGATAAAAAATATGAGGTAGTGGTTGCAAATATTGTTGCAGATGTTATTATTGCCTTAGCTGATATTGTTCCTGAATTAATCGCACCTGATGGTATATACATAACATCCGGAATCATTACAAACCGCAAAGAGGATGTAATTGCACGTTATAAAGAAAGTGATTTTGAAATTATAAACATTCGCGAAAAAGGCGATTGGGTTTCTATTGTAATGAAAAGAAAATAAAAACATAAGGGCTGCGACAAAATGCGCAAGCATTGGTTGTCGCACCTTTTTGCTAATTAAGGAGAATGAAATATGAGAAAAGCTAACGAAAGAAAATACATAGGCCATCTTTCTCAGGTTGAAAGAATTGAAGAGCATATTTTAAAAGGCGGAAAAGGTGATGGAATGCGTCTTTTAGAAGTAAACAACGGTAACGGACTTGAATTTACAGTTTCATTGGACAGATGTGCTGATATATCGCGTTTAAGCTTTAAGGGAGTTAATTTTGGTTATTTTACCCCTTGCGGATATGTGGCTCCAAGTTATTATGATGCAGAAGGCTTTGGATTTTTAAAATCATTTACTGCAGGCTTTATGACTACTTGCGGATTTAATAATGTTGGCGGTCCTTGTGAGGTTGATGGCGAAAAACTGCCTCAGCACGGCACAATTTCAAACACTCCGGCAGAAAACGTGAGTTATTGGACGGATGATAAAGGTCAGCATATAATTGCAGATATTCGCCAAGCTCAGCTTTTCGGCAATCAGTATTTACTAAGAAGAAAGATTGATTGCCCTAAAGGTGAAAACTATATTGATATAACTGATACAATAGTAAATGAAAGCGCACGTCCTGCGCCCGTGATGCTTTTATATCATTGCAATATAGGCTATCCGTTGCTTACAGAAAATGCAGAAATGTACATTCCGTCTGTTAAATGTGAGCCAAGCGGTGAGTGGGCAGCGCAAAATGTTGATACCTGGAATAAAATATTAGCTCCTCAGGAGGGCTTCGAAGAGCAATGCTATTTCCATAAGATAAAAGATGAAAACGGAAAAAGTTTTGGTGCAATATTTAATCCTGAAGAGGAGATGGGTGTTGCTATAGAATTTGATACAAACGAGCTTGACTGCTTAACAGAGTGGAAAATGATGGGTGAGATTGAGTATGTAATGGGCATCGAGCCGGGTAACTCATATCCAATAGGAAGAGCCAGGGCTAAAGAAGATAACACACTTAAAATGCTGATGCCGGGCGAAGAAAAAACAGTAAAGCTAAGAGTGCGCATTATTGAAAATGAAGAACAAGCAAAAGAATATAAGTCAAAAATTAGTCAATAAAACCAAAAGAGTGCAGAAATTCTGCACTCTTTTGGTTTTTGTGTTTTAATATCCACGCATATTTCCGCGTGACCAATTCATGCCCATTCCTTGCTGCATATAGTTAGAGTTGTTTATATCATTAGACCAGGTCTGCATTGATGCGTCATTGCTGTTTTCAAAAGCAAGTCTTCCGTTTTGTCTTAAACGGCTTGCAGGTACTGTTGTTGTATTATAAAATGTTACAAATTTTACTGCATAAAGGTCGCACACAATATATCGGTCATCAATTGGGTCGTAAAGACTTAAAAAATTAATGCCTGAAGAATATAAAATACCTTCACGAGTTTCTAATCTGTCTGTACCGATTAAAAAGTCTACAACCACATACTGACCTAAATTCTGTGAGAGTATTGATGCAAATGAACCGTAATAAACCTGAGAGTTGCTTTGAGGGTCTGCGATTTCACCGGCTGTATCTGAAGGATTAACGTTTGCACGTCCGTTTGTATTTGGATTTATATTCATCATACCGTTTGCCATATGTATCACCATTCCTTTCAATTTTTATGTTCTGAAATATGCGTCTGTAGGATTATAAAAACAATGCTTGCCAATTTTGGTTACAAAGCTTCCGGTAATACCCGGAAAGTTTTGACGGCAAGAGGCAGAGTAGGGGTTATAAAACCACAAAGCCTGACCCAATGGGCTTAGTCTGTTGCCTGCAATTGCCCATGCGGCAATGTCCCAATGTATTTGTTCGGGATTCATATTGAACAAATTCTGGGCGTTGTATCTGCCGTTTTCTGTTTCGGAGGCGCAAACAAACTGTCCGGGCTGAAAAATAATTTTTCTGATACTGCCCTGACCGACTCGTGCATATTCGCCTCCGGGTGCATAAACTCTGTTCATCACCACCGATGCAACCGCACGCATTCCGTTATCACCTTCGCCTCCTGCTTCGCATTTTATCAGTTTTGCCAGTAATTCCTGATCGGACATTTTTTCACCTCCGTGATTTGCTGACAATAACATTATATGTGCAAAATAGCAATGTTGTTACTTAAAATAAAAAATGCGTTTTCTATAGTGTAAAATATAGAAAACGCATTAAAATTTTTTTAATATTTATTATTCTGTTTTATCGGTCATAAGCTCTTTTAGTGATGTAGCAAGTCCTGCCAAACCCTGAATTTCAGATGGTATAATAATTTTTGTTGCTTTGCCGTCTGCGATTTTTTCAAAGGCTTCTAAGCTTTTTAAAGCAACAACGGCTTCTGACGGTTTAGCCTCGTTTATCATTTTAATACCTTCAGCAATAGCCTTTTGTACTTCTAAAATAGCCTGAGCCTCGCCCTCAGCTTCTTTTATGTGTGCAACTCTCTGTGCCTCAGCACGTAAAATTTCAGATTCTTTTTCACCCTCGGCTACTAAAATCGCAGAGCGTTTTTCGCCTTCTGCACGAAGTATGGATTCACGTCGTTCGCGTTCGGCCTTCATCTGTCGCTCCATCGAATCCTGAATTTCACGGGGCGGTAAAATGTTTTTAAGCTCAACTCGATTAACTTTAATTCCCCACGGGTCGGTTGCCTCGTCTAATATCGAACGCATTTTGGTATTTATTAAATCTCTCGATGTAAGTGTCTGGTCAAGCTCTAACTCACCGATGATGTTACGCAGAGTGGTGGCAGTAAGATTTTCAATTGCAGAAAGAGGGGCATCTACACCGTATGTGAACAGTTTAGGGTCGGTTATCTGAAAAAACACAACTGTGTCGATCTGCATGGTAACATTATCTTTTGTTATAACCGGCTGAGGTTTAAAATCTACAACCTGTTCTTTTAATGATACTATTTTTGCAACCCTGTCAATAAACGGAATTTTAACGTGAAGTCCAACGCTCCATGTCTGATTATATGCTCCTAAACGCTCTGTTACAAATGCGCTTGCCTGAGGAACAATTTTAATGTTAGTAATCAAAAGAAAAATTGCAATAACTACGATAGCAAGAAAAAAGTATAACATAACATTAGTCCTCCTTAATATTATTTACTGATTCAACAATCAGTTTAACACCTTGAATATCTTTAATGATTACATGTTTATTTTCGTTAATTATAGTGCCGTCAGCAGAACGTGCAGTCCATAATTGTTCTAAAACACGAACCTGACCTTGCGCTGTCTGATTGTTAATTGTTTGTGTAACTATTGCCCGTTCGCCTATAACTCTGTCTGCATTGGTTCTTTCTGCTTTTTTATTAACCAATTTTTCAGATAGTGGTTTTGTAGCCAGAACCAAAACCCCCGATGCTGCAATAAAAATCAAAATCTGCAGCCATACAGCACCGCCAAAAACAGCAACAATCATTGCTAAAATTGCTCCGACTGCAAACCAAATTGAAATCAGAGTGGTGCTTAATGCCTCTGCTGTAAAAAATGCAATTGCCAAAACCAGCCACACTATTGCAGCTGAATTCGTTAAAAACGCATCCCACATAAAAATCTCTCCTTTCATATGCAGATAAAAGTATATATTAATTATATCACATAATATTAAAAAATACCAGTATTTTTTTGCATTCAAATACGCATATCCGGTTAAACTCAAGTAAGAGGTGAGTGCAGATGAAAAAAAGAATTTTGTTGGTTTTAACTGTCGGGCTTTTATTGTGTTCGTGTTCAGCGAAGAACGAAAATAAAGAACAAATTCCGACAGAAATTTCGGTAATAAAAAATCATTTTTCATCAATTTATAAGATGGTACTCGCAAACAAAAACAACAAAGAATATTTGCAAACAAACGAAGATGGTGTCGTTGCTGCATCTGTCGGTATTTCTTTATCTGTGAGTGATTCTGAAAATCAAATTATAAACTTTGACAGAAATTATTATTATATAAAAGAGTGTTTAAAGGCTATGGAAAATATAAGAGTGTTATTATCGGATGACGGCATAGAAGCAGAGTTGATTACCGGACTCGATAACACAGTAAATAAAATGGTTCACTATATGAATAAAAATAACGGATACGAAACTATGCGAGCTGCAAATGACGGAATATATGTAATAGGTGCAATTTTACAGCATTACGAAAACAATAGCAGAGTAGATATGCTAAAACTTGAATATTGTTTAAATCTCATTGAAATAGAATCAGAAAATAAAGAAAAACTGATTGATGCCGTAGAACTTACGAAAACAGTAGTGCCGGAAATATGTACATCTGATGATGAAAAACATAAATACCGTGAACAAATACTAAAAAGCCTTGAATCAATAAAATCTGCGTCTGTGTATTCTGATAGTCGTTTGATAAAAATGAAAGTGGCAATTATGCGCGAGAATTTAAAGAAAATTACAGCTTTAGAATAAAAAAATTAAATATGCACAAGCTATGTAAAACATATAATAGGAGGATTTTTACTATGTCAAATGTAAAAAAGAACGACAGACCATTAGCAGGCGTTATGTGCACGGTAACAAATTGCGAATATCATGGTGAAAGTAACGAATGCGATGCGACAAGCATTGAGGTTTGTACATGCGACCCTGTGCAGCAATGCTCGGTGCAATGTAAAACCTTTAAGCCGAAAGCCGGCAGATAATCAAAAGCAAAAGAGAAGTTTTAAGCTTCTCTTTTTTTATGTTAAAAATAGAATACAAATACATAATCGTGGTTGACAAAACAAACTGATAAATGGTATAATTAATTGGTATAGTGTTTTTTGTAAAACATAAGAGAAAAAGGTGATATTTTGCCGAAATTTTTTATAGATAAAGAGTCTGTAAATAATAATAAAGCCAAAATCTGCGGCGGTGATGTAACTCACATTGCAAAGGTTTTAAGATTGCCTGTTGGCAGCAATGTTACTCTTTGCGATGGTGATGGAACTGACTACGAGGCTCAAATTACAGAAATAAGAAAAGATGCAGTTATGCTCGATATAATAAGCACGTGCATATGCGATACAGAACCGAAGGTTAAGGTTACGTTATTTCAGGGCATACCCAAAGCATCAAAAATGGAATATATAATTCAAAAATGTACAGAGCTTGGTGTTATAAGTATCGTTCCGGTTATGACTAAAAGAACAGTAGTTAAACTTGAAAATGCACAAGCCGAAAAGAAAAAGCTTGAACGATGGAATAAAATATCGGCAGAGGCTGTTAAGCAATGTGGACGAGGGTATATTCCAAAAGTATGTGATGTAGCAGAAATAAACAGTATTTCAGCAAAAGATTTTGATTTGCTTTTAGTTGCATATGAAGAAGAAACGGATATTTCGCTTAAATCTGTTCTTAAAAACAACAACGAGGCAAAAAACATAGGTATAGTAATAGGACCAGAAGGTGGTCTTGAAAAAAGCGAGGTTGAGCATCTGATAAAATCAGGTGCAAAAAGTGTAACGTTAGGCAAACGCATTTTAAGAACCGAAACAGCAGGACATACAGTTTTAACCGCTGTTCTATACGAGCTGGGCGAACTGGAATAACTTAAGTTTTTAAAAAAATTTACTATAAACATTTTAGGAGAGTGTTATTATGACAAACGAAATTACAAAAGAAAGAAAAGAACAGCTATCTAACAGACTGGTACTTAACTTCGGCATTTTACTTGCAGCAGCACTTATTTTGCTTTATGTAAATAATGCATTAAGAAGCGGCGGAGTATATGCCGGTGTTACTTATACGATATTGCTTATCTTAGGTATTATCGGCGCAATCGGTGCTGTAGGATTTTTTGTGCTCGGAAAAGTAAAATATCCTAAACTTAAAAATTACAGTGCTATTTTTCTTGGCGAGTTTGTTATCTGCGCTATGCTTTATGCAGCTAAACTTTCGTTTATTCCCGGTTACGGCAATATCGAAGCTGTAATTGCTGTATATGTTGCGATGGCTGTTTATTTTATCATTATGGCTATTTACACGAGCATCATGGTTAACAAGCCTATTGCTAAAGAAATTGAAGTAAGCGACACAAAATCAAAGCGCAAAGGCAAGAAAAAAAGAAAATAATAAAAAATAGACATATAGTATTACAAAGGAGATTTATTTACATGTTTGATTTAGAATGCGTAAAAAGTATTGACCCTGAAATAGTAGAGGTCATTGAAAAAGAAGTGGATCGTCAGAATCGCAATATTGAGCTTATTGCATCAGAAAACTGTGTAACCCCTGCCGTTATGGCAGCAATGGGTTCGCCGCTTACAAATAAATATGCCGAAGGATATCCGGGCAAACGTTATTATGGCGGTTGCGAGGTTGTAGACGTTGCAGAAAGCCTTGCCATTGAGCGCGCTAAAGAGCTTTTTGGTGCAGATCACGCAAATGTTCAGCCACACTCCGGCGCACAGGCTAACCTGGCTGTATTTTTTGCGGCATTAAAACCCGGCGATACTGTACTTAGTATGAATTTATCACACGGCGGTCACTTATCACACGGAAGCCCTGTAAATATTTCAGGTAAGTATTTCAACATAATTCCTTATGGTGTAAGCGAAAAAACCGAAATGATTGACTATGACGAAGTTCGCCGTCTTGCAATTGAAAACAAGCCTAAGCTTATTCTGGCAGGCGCAAGTGCATATTCAAGAACAATTGACTTCGAAAAATTTGCAGAAATCGCAAAAGAAGTTGGCGCATATTTTATGGTAGATATGGCACATATCGCTGGCTTGGTTGCAGCAGGATTGCATCCAAATCCTGTACCGTATGCTGATTTTGTAACTACTACAACACATAAGACTCTTCGTGGACCTCGCGGTGGCTTGATTCTTTGCAAAGAAGAACATGCTCAGATGATTAATAAAGCTGTATTCCCCGGAATCCAGGGTGGTCCGCTTATGCATGTAATAGCTGCAAAAGCTGTATGCTTTAAAGAAGCATTAAGCGATGAGTTTAAAGAATATCAGAAGCAGGTTGTTAAAAACGCAGCGGCATTGTCTAAAGCTCTTATAGATGAAGGCTTTAAAATTGTATCAGGCGGTACTGACAACCACTTGATGCTTGTTGATTTAACAAATATGGATGTAACAGGTAAAGATGCGGAAAAAATGCTCGATGAAGTACGCATTACCGTAAATAAAAATACCATTCCTCTTGAAACAAGAAGCCCGTTTGTAACCAGCGGTATACGTATCGGTACACCTGCATCTACAACTCGCGGAATGAAAGAAGATGACATGGTAGAAATCGCAAAGCTTATAAAAATGACCTTGTCTGATTTCGAAGGCAATAAAGAAGAGGTTGCAAAACGTGTAGAAGCACTTTGCTCAAAATATCCGCTTTATCGATGATTAAACCAAGTAAAAATAAGGAGGAATAAAGATGGCAAAAGGAATGTCCGTATATTATAATGCATTTGGTGTTTTTAAAAAGAAATTATCAAAAAAGTTAAACGACGACGATGTGGCATCGCTTAAGCTTGCAGGCATAGCTTCGGGTGTTTTGCTAATGTCATTCATTCCCGATTTTACTAAAAAATTAAGAACTTTACTTTTGGTTATAAGCATTATATTAATAATCCCGACAATTATTAAAGTCATAAAGCTTTTGAGTGATATGTTAAAATAATATTATAATTTTAAATAATCCAAAAAATTCCAAAAATATGCAAAGTCATTTTTAATTGGTTTTGCAGTTTTTGGGATTTTTATTGTTAACATATTTCGCTGAAATAGGTTTCGTTTTTTATATGTCGGTTATGCTGTAGCTTTTAAAACTTTTAGGTTTCTATATGCACAATAATCATAATTTTATGTTTACAAACAGATTAATTTATGATATACTATATTTTGGTATATTAGATGTTTTGTATGTATTTTAAGGAAGTGTTTTGATGCGTAAAATTTTATCCCTAATTTTAGCGTTGTTTATTTGTATTAACATAACAGCATATGCTGAAAATACAGCTTTAAAAATATCCTGCACACAAAATGATACGGGTTATTCGGTTAGCGTGTCAATAAGCGGCAATCCGGGGATTTGTGCCGGCTCGTTCGAAATTGAGTATGATAGCACAGCTTTTAAAATAAGCGATTTGGTTAGCGAAGAGGTCATAGGTAATGCGATGGCGGTAGTTAATGAAAATTTTAAAGAAAATCAGGCTAAGGTTACATTTATGTCTCTTTCGCCCATCAGCGCAGACGGTGAGGTAATAAGTTTTAATATATCTCCTGAAACAGAAAGTGCCTATACTAAAATAGAAATTAAAAATTTGTTGCTTGCCGATGCAAACGAAAATCAAATAGTCTGTGATGTATTTAATGCTGAAATCGGAGAAAAAACAGAACCAAAAGAAGAGTTGCCTGAAACCTCTGAGGATATAGTTTCGGATATTCACATAAACACCGGTTCATCGGGAGGAAGTAAAAAAACAGATAAATCAACGAAGCAGGAATATACTTTTGAACAAAGAATTGCCGATGTAATTCTTTTGCAGATTGATAACTGTTATGCTTCGGCTTATGGCGTAAGAAAGTCGATAGACGAAAACAACGACAAAGTAGTTCCTTACATCAGTCACGACCGCACTTTAGTTCCTTTAAGATTTATAGCTGAAACTCTTGGGGCAGATGTTTTATGGGAAAACGGATGGAATGGTTGCGTAATAAAAAAAAGCGATAAAGAAATAAAAATTACATTTGGTTCAAATGAATTTACAGTAAACGGAAAAACCATAATTTATGATGCTCCTATCGAAGTTGTCGAAGAAAGAACGATGGTGCCCATAAGATTAATTTCGGAAGAATTAGACTGTAATGTTTATTGGCAGAACAAAAACAGAGCAGTTGTTATTTCGCCGTTAACGAATCCGTGGAAAGAATCTGCTCAAACAGAAAAAACAGCACTTTTAAAAATGCTTGAACTTATAAAAAAATAACGCGATGCGTTTTTAAATATATTTAATATTAAAATATTAAATTAAAGGGGATGATTTTAATGAAAAAAACAGCGCAGATTTTGTTGGTGGCAATGCTTGTATTTTCGGCAATAAGCGTTTCGGCATACATGCCCGACGAAAATGACCGATACAGCATAACCTATAACGCAGGTGTGGAAAATGCAGGAAATATGTATGGTCTGGCTGCTATAGCCGGAACGGATGAAAATATGGATGTAGCTGCAGACAATGCATTGGTTTATGTATATCAGACAACGGCAGATGCAGAGGGCAACATTACGTTTAACAGCTTCGGACCGATTGGACCTGATCCAAGCGATCCTGACTATGTCGAAAGTACTGTTTTTATAGGCGGTCAGGGTTTTGATACAGCTCAAATGATAGGTGTTTTAGAAGCGGCGTCCTCGTCCGGCGATGATGCAGAAAGCGCAGCTATCCGTGGTATGGCTACCGATAGTGTCAGTCCTTCAAAACCGATAACGGTTACAGTTACCGGCGATGACGGCGTTGTTGTTGGCACAGCTACTGCAAACGATGACGGCACTTATGAAATATATGTTCCGCATGGCACATATAGTATTAAATTCACAAAAGAAGGTTTTTGTTCTTGTACATATCGAAATGTTTCGGTAACGGGTGACATTGACTTTGAAATGGTCGATATGACAAACTTAGCCGGTGATATTGTAGCAAACGGTACAGTTAATATTATGGATTTAAGCGCATTGCTAAATGACTACAACAAGCAAATTCCTTATAATGAGTTATCAAATCCGTTATCTGATATTAACGGCAACGGCTCGGTTAATATTGCAGACCTGAGCTTGCTGCTTAGCGGCTATAACTCAAGCGATATAATAAAGTAGTTATTTACATTTTATAAATAAAATACAGGAGGAAAGTTTTATGAAAAAAACATTAAAAAGCATGCTTCATATTCTTCTTGCTATTTTAATAGTTTTAGGTAGCTGTGGTATAGTTTTTGCTGCCGAAGAATTAGCAAAACTTGAAATTTATGAAGTAGATGCGTCAAATGATGTTGAACCCGGCGTTTACAAGCTTGTGTTTAATGCAATATTACCGCCTGAAAATCCGAATGCTGCGGTAACAAGCCTTGTATTTTCTTACGACACGGATGTAATCCAGCCTGTAAGACATACCAATGGTGCGGATGTTGCTCTTTATGAGGGGGCATCAAATTCGCTGTTTAACAGAGTGTTTAAGGCATATGCAAATGAAGATGAATTTGTTGAACTTTCATTTGCTCCGTTTGCATCTGTAGCAAGCGGAAACAGACTTGCAATAAAAGTAGATACATATGCACTTGGCACTTATGTAGATGCTTCAAACGGAATGGTATTTACAGAGTTTTTCTACAAAATTAAAGAAGGCGCAAAACCGAATGCCGATACCTTTAAGCTTGAAACAGAATATTATGACGGCTCTGTTTTAAAACAGATGTATCCGGATGCGAGCGAGGCTGCTGCTGTATTGGTAGGTACATATCAATACGGAAAAGCATCAGGCAGTGATACAATGTATTTAGATTCATTTACATTTACAGGCTCTGACGTTAAAGGTGATGCTCCGGCTGAACCTGATGTTCCTGATGAACCTCCTGTAGATGAGCCTACCGAAGAACCAACAGAAGAACCCTCGGTAGAAACTGACGTTCCTTCAAAAGAACCTCCGGTAGAACCAACCGTAGAACCTACAGTTGCACCAACTGTTGAGCCTACTTCAGAACCTACTGAAGAACCGAAACCTTCTGAGGATGCTCCTGAGTATATAGGTACAGGCTCACTTAACATATACGAAACAAGTGTTGATGAGGCAGCAGGCGTTAACAAGCTTGTATTTAAAGCAAAGCTTCCCGATGGTGCTGAAGGAATTAACGTTACAGGTCTTGTGTTCTCTTATGATGAGTCGGTAGTTCAGCCTGTAAATAAATCAACATATTCTGATGTTGCTATTTCTCCGACAACAACCGATTCAGTTACTAGAAGAGCTTTTAATGCATATACAAGCGATGAATATGAATTTGCTTTCGCTCCGTTTAATGTAATACGCCAGAACGGCAGAGTTGCAATTAAAGTAGACACCTATCTTACTGATGGTACTGCAGATTTCTGTGATGAAACGATGTTTACAGAATTTTACTTTAGAATTAAAGATGGAATAGTTCCAAATTACGAAACATTTAAACTCGAAACAGAGTATTCCGACGGAACAATTTTAAAGGCTATGTATTCTGATGAAACAGAAGCAGCAACTGTAATTTTAGGTAATAATTATAAATACGGTATGCCTTTAGGTAATGATACATTAGAATTGGAATCATTTATCTTTGCCGGCTGTGATAATTATGAAGAGATAATACCGCCGGCAACAGCTGCACCGACAGAAGAACCGCCGGTAGTTGAACCGGATGTGCCTACTGATGAACCGGCAGAGCCTGATGTTCCTTCTGAAGAACCGCCGGTAGTTGAGCCGGAAGAATCTATTGAACCTGCTATTATAGATGTAACTGCAGAAATGGTAGATCCTGACGAGGGAATTAAAAAATTGGTGTTTAAAGCAACTACTCCTGAAGGTGCAAAAGGAATTGCTGCAACAGGTATTGTATTCTCGTATGATACTTCTGTAATTCAGCCTGTTAGACATTCAAATGGTGCGGATATAACAATTACAACTGCATCTAATGATACAACATTAAAAAGAGTATTTAAAGCATATGAAGATGATGAGTATGCATTCTCGTTTGCTCCGTTTATGGTTATGGAAGCCGACGGCAGAATTGCAATTAAAGCCGATTCTTTTTGTGTAGATACTGCAATTGATGCAAAAGACGGTATGATATTTACCGAGTTTTACTATAGAGTTAAAGAAGGTCAGCAGGTAACAGAAGATACCTTTAGACTTGAAGCTGATTATATAGACGGCTCTTTCTTAAAAGAAGCATATAGCGATCCGAATACAGCGGCTGCTGTAATAGTTGGTGACTATAAATACGGCTGGGCAAAAGAAGGAGTAACCGATACTGCTTGGTTAAATTCCTTCCCGACGGAAGATGCTGAGCCTGTATGGTATGATATCAGCGAATTTACAGATGCGTTAGAGTATCAATATGTTGACTACAACAGAGAAGAACAGTATTACGAGCTTCCTGAATTGCCGGAAATTCCTGATGCTTCTTTGACTGTTGATGTTACATATGTTGATGTAGACGGAAATGAAATTACTGCACCGAAAAATGCAGGCGTATATGACGTAATAATTAGCTTTAACAGCGAAAATCCGAACTATTATACACCGGATGATATAACAACCTGCTTTATAATCGAAAAGATTGATGCCGTTATCGCAGCTGATGCTGTTCAGGAATTTGTATATGACGGTACAGAAAAAACAGTTGCCGCCTCAATTGCAGAGGGTGATGAAGGGGTAGAACTTGTAATCGAAACCGCAACAGAAATCGGTGAATATGATGTCGCTGTAATATATCCTGAATCTGCTAACTATTACGAAACATATAAGTATGTAAGACTTAATATATTAAAACCAACAGTTCCGATTGCTTTTGTTTCAGATATTCCTGCTGTAACTGTTGATTACGGCACAACATATAATGTAAGCACATCAAAGCTCGCAGATAGTGTTAAAGTTCAGCTTGAAAATGGCGAAAGCGCAATGGTTAATATCATCTGGAGAGAAAACAGCACTCCGATATACGATGAAATTACACCGGGAACTTATACATTTACCGGCGAATTTGATTTAGACCCTGAAGGTCTTATCGTAAATCCGTACGGCCTTGTTGCAACCGCTAAAATTGTTGTTGCAGAGCCAACAATCATTAAAAATATGTATGTATCTTCAGATATTGGTATAATTGACGAAACAGTTGATGTGGTTATTTCAACCGAGGGCAATCCTGAAATGGCAAGCGGCAGCTTTGTTATTGAATACGATCCGGAATTATTAACTCCTGAACGTTATTCGAATTATGGTGTGCTTCCCGGATTGATGGTAAATCTTGATTATGACTACGGTAAAATTAAGGTAACCTTTGCAGGAACCAGCGAAGCCGCAAAAGGCGGAGATGTGCTTAAGCTTAGCTTCTATGTAAGTTCTTGGAATACAGACAAGCAAAATACTGAAATCGCAATTAAAGATGCAAGCATTTACAACGCACAGGAAAAACGTATCAAGATTATAACAAACAACGGTACAATCACAGCAAGAAAGCTTATCTTAGGTGATGTAAATGATGATGGCTCGGTAAATATTCTTGATGCATACAGAGTACTTGTTTACGATGCAGGCTTATTAGATGCCGATTTCTCAAAGGTACAGAATAAAGCAGCAGATGTAAACAAAGACGGTTGCATTGACATCTTTGATGCTATGAGAATTCAACGTTACGTAACCGGATTTATCGGTACATTAGAGTAAGTAGGTGAATGAAATGAAAAATAAAGTATTATCATTAGTATTAATATTATTAATTGCGTTTTCTATGTGTTTACCTGCTTATGCAGATAATGCCACAGCTACAATAAAAGCTGTGGTAAGTGATTGCACGGTAAACAGACAGATTACCGTAAGTATTCAGATAAGCGGTGCGCAAGATGTTTGCGGCGCATCTCTCGAGGTTATGTATGATAATTCTGCTCTTGAATTAGTAAGTGCAACAAAAGGAAGTATAATTCCTGCTGATAGCTCACAGTTAAATGATAAGTATACTGATTACAGTGTAAAACTAAACTGGATGAGCGGACAGGAAGCTATCGCTGACGGTGAAATCCTTTCACTTGTGTTTAACACAAAATTAACCGGAAAAGCTTTAATATCGTTTGATAAGATTAAACTTTCAAAGTTTGACGAAACCCCGGTTTCTTGTATTGCAGATGATGTTTTGTTTGATATTTATCCTGAGTGCGAAAGCATTACAATAAGCGGTCCTGATAAAATAACTGACAAGACAGCTTATTCAGCAATATGCGAACCGACCGGATTCCCAAGTAAATTTGTTAAATGGTCAATTGATAATGAAGAGATTGCATATATAAACGAGAGTGGAATCTTAACCCCGTACGTTGACGGTGAAATTACCATTACCGCAGAGGCAACAGACGGCACAGGCATTAAAGCAACCAAAACAGTATATGCTGACGTTGTTCTGTGTGAAGCTTTTGAAATTGACGACGAAAGCTCAGAAGAAGCAGCTGTTGTATGGTGTCCTGAAAATGGTATAACAACAGTAGATATTACTTTTGCAGCCTATGATGAACTCGGAAAAATGATTGCGTTTAAACCATATACAGCAGATTTAAAAGAAGGTAAAAATACTGTACCTGCAACAGACTTTAACTTTAGCGGTGCACGCAAAATTAAAATCTTTATGTGGGATAGTGTGTCAAACGCATTGCCTCTTTGTGTGGAAAAAGAGTTTTTAATGACGAATTATCCGACATCAAATATGGCAGTAGTAACAGGTGCATCTAATAATGGCGAAAACACAGAAACAGTAAAAGTTAGTTTTTTTGAGACTGGCGAAGCGGTACAGGCAGAAACAGACGTGTTTAAATATAACGAAATCGAGGAAATAACAAAAGCTAATGTTTTTGAGATTTATGATACCTCTCGTTTTAACAAGGATATAGCAAAGGCATTGTCATCACTTACTAAATAAAGTAGTTTTTATTCTGCATTAGTTGACAAAAAACCCAAGATACAATGTATCTTGGGTTTTTGTTGCATATATCTTTTATTTTAACGCCTCTATTAATTTATAAATCACCGGTTCAAATGCTGCGCCGTACCAATGGTTATCGTGCTTGGCGGTTTCTTTAATACACTCTACAGTATATTCTGCTGCAATTTTTGCTGCATCGTATGCACTTTTGCCAATAGTTTTTGCTCCTACGAAAGCAGATGCATAAATATCTCCTGTTCCGTGACTGCCGTTAGGTAAAAATTCGTGTTCATAGTACGAATAGCTGTCGTTTTCATAAATAACAACACCGGTTTTGCCTTCGCTGTATGAAACTCCTGTAAGAATAACATTTTTGCATCCTAAGTCAATTAAGCGGCTGATTAACATATCAATATATTTTCTGTCGTATGTAGTTTTGTATTCCGTTGCTGTTAAAAAGCAAGCTTCTGTAATGTTCGGCAGAATATAATCAGCTTTGCTGCACAGTTTTTTCATAGCAGCTACAAAATCAAGGTCAAATCCCGGATAAAGATTTCCGTTATCAGCCATAGCAGGGTCAATAATAACTAAAGCATCGTCTTTTTTTGTGCTGTTTATAATATCAATAACGTAATCAATCTGTTTTGCGCTGCCCAAATATCCGGTATAAATTCCATCAAATTTAATATTTTCTTTTTCCCAATGCGCTTTAATATCCGGTATATCATCGGTCAGGTCGCGAAAAGTGTAGCCTTTAAAACCCGATGTATGTGTAGAAAGAACTGCAGAAGGCAGAACGCAGGTTTCGATTCCGCAAGCCGAAATTATAGGAAGAGCAACGGTAAGTGAACATTGCCCAACGCAAGAAATGTCCTGAATAGTAAGTAATTTTTTGTAACTCATTATTTAACCCCTTTACTTTTTTGTCGATTTATATTATAATCTAAATGTGACATTGTTTAAATAATCAGAAAAGGAGAATTTTATATATCCAGATGACTGATAAAAAATATTTAAAGCTATACAGAATGATTAAAAATAAAATTCTTAGCGGTGAATATAGAGCAGAGGATAAACTGCCTTCTAAACGTGTAATGGCAGACCTTACCGGCTGCAGTGTCGTTACGGTCGAAAAAGCATACAGTATGCTTACGGATGAGGGATATATAGCATCGCGAGAACGCAGCGGATATTATGTGTGCCACTTAGATGCTTTTACAGCAGCAAAACCCGAAGAAAACGACGAATCTATTTCGTATCTTGATGAAGATTTTGGCGAGCCGCAGGATTTTGAATATTCTTTGTGGTTTAAAACAATAAGACGTGTTATTTCGGATAAAGGCGAACGTTTATTTGTTAAATCGCCAAATAAGGGTTGTGCTGTTTTAAGAAACGCAATTTCTAATTATTTAAGAAGATACCGGGGTATGTATGCCGAGCCTGAACGAATTATAATAGGTTCCGGTTCTGAGCAGCTTTACGAAACTGTTGTAAAAATGCTCGGAAGAGATAAAATTTACGGAATAGAAGAACCATCGTATTCTATGATAGAAACGGTTTATTCATCAACCGGTGCTAAAATTCAAAAATTAGAAATGGGTAGCGGAGGAATTAAAAGTGAAGCATTGAAAAAAAGTACCATTGATATTTTGCACGTAACACCGTTTCAAAGCTATCCTACCGGTGTAACCACTACAGTTATAAAAAGATATGAGTATTTAAAATGGGCAGAAAACGGCAGATATATTGTGGAAGACGATTTTAACAGCGAATTTTTTATTCCGGGTCAGCCTATTGAATCTCTTTATTCATTAGACCAAAACGATTCTGTTATATACATCAATACTTTTTCTAAAAGTCTGTCGCCGTCAATGCGTCTGGGATATATGATTTTGCCAAAATCGCTATGCAGTACATATGATGAAAAGTTAGGACAATTTTCGTGTACTGTTCCCGTGCTTGACCAATATGTTTTGGCAGAATTTATATCCAGCGGAAATTTTGAAAGACATTTAAACAGAGTAAGACGAAAAATGAAAGACTAAACTTATATACTGTCGCAATTTTTTACTGTTGCGGCAGTTTTATTTATCCATAAATTTCATATAATATTAACAATTTATACATTGATAAATCATAACAAATGATGTAGAATATTTATCGTGTTTTTTAATAAAAATGGTTAAAGGAGATAATATTTAATGAAAAATACTTTTAAAATGTTAGTGATAGCATTAATTGGTGTTTTATTGCTGCCAAATTTAGCATTTGCAGATGAGGTTAATGCTGCAAATAATGTAAAGTTATATACATTAACACTTGAACAGGCGATTAATATTGCAAAAAAAGATAATCCTCAGCTGATGTCGCTTGAAGCAGCGCAAAAAAGCAATAAAATAAACCTGGATTCGGCACAATTAACTAAGAAAAAATATAAAAATATTGCTCCAAGCACCAGCAATTACGAGCTTGCGTACATAAAAAAAGGCTATTATGTTGATATGTATGAAATGCTTATTCGTCTTAATGATAAAGAAACAGAGCAGGCAAATGCATCAATTGCATATAACACAACATCAGCTTATTTTAACTATAAAATAATGCAGGAACTCTGCAAGGTAGCAGAAAATGCATATAATCTTGCAAATGAAAATTATAATAATGTAAGCAAGCGCTTTGAACTTGGTATGATTGCAGAAATTGATTTAAACAATGCATACTTAAGTGTTGAACAATGTTTAAATACTCTTAACAGCTATAGACAAAACAGCGATATAGCAAAAGAAAATTTAAAAATTTATCTTCAGCTAGAAAATGAAAATTGTGATTTTAATTTAACCGATTCGATTGAGTGCTCAGAATTTTCTGCAGATATAACAAAGGATATTAAGCTTGCTGAGGAAAGTCGCTACGATATAATTGCGCTTAAAGAAAATTACGAGATGGCTCAAAAATATTTTGAATATACCAAGCCATTAACAGCATATTCGGCAAGATACCAATCAGCGCATAGTGATTTGATGTCTAAGGAGTATTCGTATAACAACAACAAAAATCTTATACTTCTTTCGGTAAGAAATAGCTACAATGCGGTTTTAAATGCAGATGACAGTTTAAAAATCGCTGAAAAAGCAACAGATATTTCATATAAAAGATATGAAATTAATAAAATTAAATTTGAAAACGGAATGATAACAAACAGCGACCTCACAGCATCGCTGAATGAATATTTGAGTAGTGCGATTTCGCTTGAAAACGCCAAGCTTTCTTATAAATTAGCAGTTGAAAAATACAGCTATGATGTTACTATAGGATTGAAATAAGGAAAATATAAAGGAGTTTAATCATGCTAAAAAAATCAATTTATAAAAGTATATGTTTGTGTATTGCACTTGGAATGATGCTTGGTGGCTGCGGAAAGTCAAAAGCTACACAGCAAGCAGATGATGCAATAAATGTAACTGTTTTTGAGGCAGGAGAAGATAGCATAAACGCGACTGCTGACTATACCGGTCAGATTATGGGTGCGCAAAGCACAACAGTATCTGCTATGGTATCGGGTAAAGCTAACGGCATATATGTAGAAGAAGGTGATTATGTTACCGCAGGCACAATCTTGCTTTTGGTAGATGCTACAACATATCAGCTTGCATATAATCAGGCATTGGCTGCATATAACAGCGCTTTGTCAGGCAAAAAAAGTGCAGAAGCAAGCTATAACAGCGTAACCGGCGGAAGCACTCAACAATCCTTAGCTCAGCTTGAATCAGCATTAAATGCTGCAAAGCTTGCGCACGATAATGCATTAGATACATATAACAAAAATAAAACTCTTTTTGATATGGGAGCAATAAGCCAGTTAGAATTTAATGGCTACAAAACCGCGTACGAAAATGCCAAACTTAATTATGATACAGCTCAGACAAATTATAATCTTACAAAAGACGTAGTTTCTAACGAGTCAAAAGCGGTAGCGGCAGCCGGTGTAGACAGCGCACAGGCAGGAATACAGTCTGCTAAAGCCGCTTTGGATATAGCTGCAAATAATCTTAAAAACTGTACTGTAACCGCGCCTATTTCAGGATATATTTCTGCTAAAAATGTTAATAAAGGTCAAATGGTATCGGCAGGAATTGCTTTGTTTAATATAACAGATACTTCATCTGTAAATATTGAAATCAATGTTACCGAATCGGTAATACCGCTTATCTCGGTCGGAACAAAAGCGACTATTAATGTCAGCAGTGCAGGACTCAGTAATTTAGAGGGAACGGTAGCTATTGTAAATCCGGTTAAAAATGCACAGACGGGACTTTATACAGTTAAAATATCCTTACCAAATGCTGATGGTGCATTAAAAGAGGGTATGATTGCAAATCTTACTTTAATAACAGAAAGCAGCGATAACACATTGGTTGTTCCGTCAAATGCTTTGTTACAGTCAGACGAAGATGGATATTATGTGTATATTGTAAATGGCGATGCTGCCGAAAAACGACCGGTACAAACAGGAATTGAAAGTTCAGAATTTACTGAAATTCTTTCCGGTATAAACCTTGGCGATAAGGTTGTTGTGGATGGAAAAGATTATATTTCTAAAAACAACAATAAAGTTAAAATTGTAACAGAATAGGGGAGAGATGTCATGAAATTACATGAATTGTCAGTAAAACGCCCCATAGCTGTTACAATGGCGGTGCTTATTTTTGTTGTTATAGGTTTGTATTCGCTAACTATGCTGCCGCTTGAAATGATGCCCGAAATGGAAATGAACTATGCCTTGGTGTATACATCATATTCAAATGCCGGTTCTGCTGAAGTTGAATCATTAGTCAGTAAAACTATCGAGGGTGCAATAGGTTCTGTATCAGGAATAGATACTATCCAAAGCCAATCTTCTGAGGGAACTTCAATTGTTATGGCATCTTTTGCTGCCGGAATTGATATGGATAAAGCGGTTATAGATATGGAAGATAATATTGATTTAATTGAAGATTATCTGCCTGAAAACTGCGCAGAACCTATGGTAATGAAGCTTGATACCTCCATGATGCCTGCGGCAATGATGAGCGTAAGTTACGAGGGATATGACCTTATTCAAACTAAAAAATTTGTAGAAGATAATCTTCAAAACAAACTTGAGGCGGTAGACGGTGTAGCTTCTGTCAGCGTTGCAGGTGCACGTGACAGAATAATAGAAGTGCAAGTTGACCCTGAAAAAATGTACGGCTATGATATGAGTGTGTCTTCGTTAGTATCTTCTATTTCTGCTCAAAATGTTAATATGCCTGCCGGTTCTACTGAAGGCATGAACAAAAATATGTCAGTCAGAGCATTAGGAAAGTTTACTTCAATTAAAGATATTGAAAATGTTCCGTTAACAACTACACGCGGTCAGCTTATATATTTAAAAGATGTTGCTAAAGTATCAGACACTTTTTCTGACTACACCAACCACGCAAGATTAAATGGCGAAGATGCCATTTCTGTTTCAATTACAGCGGAATCTGATGCAAATACTGTTGATGTAGTAAATGGAATTTTAAAGGAATTGGAAGAACTAAAAAGCAAGCACCCGCATTTTACATATAACATGACAATGGAGCAGGCAAGCTTTATTGAAGAAGCAATAAGTTCTGTTGCAAGCAATGCTGTAACAGGTGCGTTTCTTGCTATAATTGTATTGCTTTTGTTCTTAGGCAATATTAGAACTTCTATGGTTATTGGTATAACTATGCCGGTTTCGATTATTACGACCTTTATAGGTATGTATTTTTCAGGCATGAGCTTAAACGTTGTTTCTCTTGGCGGTTTGTCGCTTGGTGTAGGTATGCTGGTTGATAATGCGGTTGTTGTTATTGAAAATATATATAAAAGAAAATCGGATTTAGGCGAAGATGCCAAAACTGCAGCTATAAAGGGGGCAGGTCAGGTTATTTCACCGGTTATAGCATCAGTTCTTACAACATGTATTGTTTATGTGCCCATATTATTTATTGATAATATGGTAGCTGTAATGTTTAAACAATTAGCATTTTCTATAATTTTTTCACAGCTTGCATCTTTAATTGTAACGTTTTTAATTATTCCGATGTTTACATCAAAAATGGAGAATGCCGAACAAAAAAGTAAGCGTTTATCATTTATATTAACTCCGTTTGATAAAATGATGAATTATTTGTACGGAAAATATCAGAAGGTTTTAAAAGTGATGTTAAAAAACACACGCAAAACCGTTGCAATTACTCTTATAATCTTTGTTATAAGCTTAATCGTGCTTGGTATGCAGGGAATGACACTTATGCCATCAACTGATGAAGGAACGTTAACCATAAGTATATCTATGCCTCAAGGTACAAAAACAGAGGATACTGACAAACTTTCTGAAAAAATTGAAGAAAAGCTTAAAATACACGATGATATTGAAACAATTTTTGCTAATGTTGGCTCGTCGGGAGCAATGTCTGCAATAAGCGGTTCAGGCTCAAATTCGTCCAGTATTACTGTAACCCTGAAGGAAAAAAGAAAAAAGACCACAGACGATGTTGGGCAGGAAATACGAGAAATGCTTTCTGATATTGCAGGTGCTGAAATATCTGTTGCATCTTCTAACAGCGCTATGGCAGGTATGTCATCTGATGAAATATCTTTTGAGTTTTCGGGTAAGGATGATACACAACTCGATGAATTTATAAAACAAGCTGAAAATACGTTGTCAAAAATTGAGGGCGTAACAGAAACCGAAACCTCACTTTCCGAAACTAAGTCAGAAGCCAGAATAAAAATTGATTCAGCCCGTGCTGCAAATTACGGATTTAATACAGCAACTCTGTCATCGCTCGTAAAATCTGTTTTAGAAGATACAACAGCGTCCAGATATACAGAAAACGGCAGCGAGTATGATATAAAAATTGTATATCCTGATGATTATGTAAAAAATTATAACGAACTAAAAAAATTACAGATAAAATCACCTATGGGGCAATGGGTATCGCTTTCTGATATTTCAGATGTAGTTGTAGAGCAGGGGTATACAACACTTACCAGAATTGATCAAAAACGTGTAGTAACATTAAGCGGAAAGCTTTATGGAACAAATATGGGTGAAGTAAAATCAAAATTTGAAAAAGCACTTACACAAAATGAAATTCCTGAAGGAATATCTATGAATACCGGCGGAAATTATGAAGTAATGACAGATGCAATGAGTTCGCTTTTCATTGCCATAATATTAGGTATTTTGCTTATGTATTTTGTTATGGCTGCACAGTTTGAAAATTTAATGCAACCTTTTATTATTCTATTTACAATTCCGCTTTGCATGATCGGTGTTGTATTGGCATTGGTCGTTACTCAAAGTCCGTTATCGGTAATAGGCTGTATTGGTATTTTAATGCTTACAGGTATAATTGTAAACAACGCAATTGTTTTGATTGACTATGCTAATATAAAACGCAGAGAAAATCCTGATATGCCATTGGATGATTTACTTGTCGAATCAGGCATGGCGAGAATGAGACCAATTTTGATGACAAGTTTAACATCCATATTAGGCTTCTTGCCTATGGCTATGTCATCAACGGGCGGAGCTGCTATGATGCAGCCACTTGCAATAGTATTAATCGGTGGTCTTACCGTAGGAACTTTTTTGACCTTGTTTATAATACCTGCTGTATATAAAATATTTGAGAATAAAGGTATTAAAAGAAAAATAAAAAAACAACAAATAAGTCAGAATATATGAAAAACAGAGCGGCTGTTTATAGCCGCTCTGTTTTTGCGTTAAATATAATTTTGGCATTATTAAAAGAAAAACTATATCAAAACATCAAAATGCGCTTAAAACGCAAAAATAAGGCCGAAACAATAAAATAAAAACGAGGAAAGCTTTTTTGTAAGCATTTCCTCGTTTAAAACTATTCTAAAACATAAACGGTAGCTGGCCGTCTGCCGAACTGATAACACTCGGATTTTGTGTTATAACAAAGGTCAACTTTGTTTCCTTTAATAGCACCACCGGTATCTGCTGCAACAGCAAATCCGTAAACCCACGAATCACCGCCGTCGGGAGATTCGACATAGACTTTTGAGCCAAGCGGAATTACCCTTGGGTCTACCGCTATAACACCGTATTGTGCACGCATACCGGTTGCCGTAAGACCGCCGTATCCGCCATTGCTTGCAGGGGATGGATCATATGCAGTTGCATTACACTGAATAACTTTTTTATAACGAACGGGACCTTTAGATGTCTGCACGGTATTCGGTATATAAGTTCCGTATTCAACAATTTTAGCAACAGGCTCAACGATTACATTCTGAGAAAGCATAAGCTTTTCCGTTATCACTCCGTCACGGGTTGTTACACGAAATGTTGCTTCAGCCCAGCCTGTGTCGCCTTCCTGAATAACATTTACGTAATCTGCCTGTTTATCATCGCGCATAATTTTTGTTTCGTGAAAATCCATAACCTGTTCTTCGTTTACTGTTTCAATAGTAACACGAGTAATTTTAACTTCCAACCCCTCTGAAACAACGGTACTTAAATCCGGGGTTATCTCATCGTGTTCACTTAATGTAATATCTGCATCAATCAGCGCTGACTCAAGTGTTTTTTCACAGCTGTACATCTCTTTAAATACACCGCCGTCAGTCAGCAAAATTTTCGTTCCGCGTGTAATCGTAATTTCGTCGTTGTCTTTAACCTTTGAGTTGAGCGGAGCAGAAACTCTGTCACCGGCTCTTAAAATAATGTTTTGTTCTGCTAATGCTTCTTCAACATATAATTTTGTTGTTTGAGCAGAAATAACCTTTTCTCCATCTTTGATTGTGATTTGCTTTGGGCTGGCAAATCCGAAAAGAAAAACAGAAACACAGGCGATTAAAACTATTGTTGAAATCGTATAGAGTATTCCATGCACAGATAAGAACTGTGTGTTCTTCTTGTCGTTCTTTGTAACCATATAAAACCTCCTCGTAATCATAACGCAGATATTACGAAAATGTTACATTTTTCAACGAACGCTGACTATTATAAAACATTTTTAGCGAAAAGTCAAACAAATATGCAATTTAAAGCATAAAACATTAATAAATTTACTTACATATTTTGGAAACAATGCTTATAAGCTCTGTTGAATACTATTATAAGCAAAAAAATGGATTTTTATTCCAATTTTAATATTTTTTTCGTTTCTTGCTGAAAAAATTGCCTTTATTTTCAAATTTATTCCATAATTTGGTAGAATTTATTGACGATTAACAGTAATATACGCTTCTATATCCTTAAATATTTTATCACCTATTCCGCTGACTTTTTTTAAATCATATATGGTTTTAAATGGTCGTTCGTTTCTGAATTCTATTATTCTGCCTGCTAAAACAGGGCCTATTCCTTCCAGGGTAGTCAGTTCTTCTTTGGTTGCGGTATTAATATCAAGTTTATCGCTATCATTAATAATATTTATTTCAGAATCTTCGCTGATAATTTCTTCCGTTAAACTGAACTTTTCATTTTTTGGAGCGGATGTATGCATAGAAGCATCATATGTCTTTTTATCTTCAACCAACCACCATGTACCTACAAGAGTCATAGTAGTTATTAATGCAAAGTAAATTAAAGCTTTTATAATTTTATTCACTTAAATTTCTCCTTAAAATTATATGTAGATTTTTATTTGTGAAATCCGCACTGGATTATAGCATTATAAAGTTATTTAGTCAATATTTATATAATAAAAACAGTAAAAAGTTACTTTTTTTGTATTTTATATTGCTTTTTTTGTTAAAATTTGATATTATAAATCAATATTGTTGTTTTTTTAAAACAAGAAAGGGTGAACCAAATGTCAGCTAAAGTAGTAATCGGCGCACAGTGGGGCGACGAGGGTAAAGGAAAAATTATTGATATTTTAGCACAACAGTCAGAGGTTGTAGTGCGTTCTCAGGGAGGAAATAACGCAGGTCACACCGTCGAAGCTGATGGGGTAGAATATAAATTAAGACTTACTCCGTCGGGTATTTTAGGAAAGAATACCACATGCATAATCGGCACAGGTGTTGTTGTAGACCCCGGTGTGCTTTTATCTGAAATAGATATGCTTACATCTAAAGGTGTAAACACAGATAATCTTAAAATTGATTATCGCGCTCACATAATTATGCCGTATCATATTGTGTTGGACGGATTAATGGAAAAAGCACGCGGCAAAGGCGATATAGGAACAACCAAAAACGGTATAGGGCCTTGCTATATGGATAAAGCAGAAAGAATAGGTATTCGTCTTTGTGACTTGTTAGACCGCGATATTTTCATCGCACGTGCTAAAGAAAATACAGAAATTAAAAATAAGTTTATTACCAAGGTTTATGAAGCAGAAGCAATAAATCCTGATGAATTTATTGATAAGTATTTAGAGTATGCAGAAAGACTACGCAAATATGCTGCGGATACAACTGTTATTTTACACGACGCAATAAAAGCAGGTAAAAAAGTACTGTTTGAAGGTGCTCAGGGAACACTTTTAGATATTGATATCGGAACATATCCGTATGTTACATCGTCACATCCGATTTCAGGCGGTGTATGTATCGGTACCGGCATTGGACCGACTATGATTGATGAGTGTATTGGTGTTATGAAGGCTTACATTACCCGTGTTGGTAAAGGTCCTTTTCCGACTGAGCTTTTTGACGAGGTTGGCGATACAATCAGAAATGTAGGTCACGAATTCGGAACAGTAACAGGTCGTCCTCGTCGTTGCGGTTGGTTTGATGCTGTTATAGGCAGATTCGGTGTAAGAACAAGCGGCCTTACAAGCATCGTTCTTAACAAGCTTGATACTTTAACCGGCATTCCTGTACTTAAAATATGTACAGGATACTTAAAAGACGGAGAGGTTCTTAATGATTTTCCGGCGAGTCTTACAGAGCTTGCAAAATGCGAGCCGATTTATGAGGAGCTTGCAGGCTGGGATGAAGATATAACCGGCATTCGCAATTACGATGATTTACCTGAAAATGTTAAAAAATACGTCGCACGGGTAGAAGAGCTTTGCGGTTGCCACGTAAGCATGGTAGGCGTAGGCCCGGGTCGCGATCAGAATATTGTTCGATAATTTGATGTAATTTTACAGCTTGTTTATTCATATCTTAATATTGGGACAACCAATATTTTAGAGATGAGGGATGAGCTTGCTGAAAAAACTGTTTAATAGAATACTATTTCACGTTAAGGAAAATTTTGCGTACTACGGCATTAGTACATCCGCTATTTTTTGCGGTTTTGTTTTAGCTGTCGTGTGCGCTTTTTCCTTGCCGGAGTTTAATGTAAAAGAACTTGCATTATATTTTGAAGATTTTTTTACAGGATTTTTGAAATCCGGTGCAGATTCTAAGCTTATAATGTTTAGTGCACTAAAAATAAATGTAATTATATTTTGCACACTTGCTGTTTTCTCTTTAATGATAGTAGGAATACCATTTATTGTTTTTGCAGGAGTGTGTATTGGTTTTGCTGTTGGTTTTGCTGTTACATTTATATTCAGAGTGTATAGTTTCAGCGCATTGCTTTTAATAGTTACTGCTATAATTCCGCATTTAATAATTGTGCTTCCGTGTTACGTTGCGCTTATAGCTTATAGTTTAAAATTTTGCTTTTTATTAAGGAATGACAGAAGCAATATAAAAAAAGCAATACCAAGTTTTATGTTTAGTGTAATAATTATTTTTGTTATAGCTTTTGCCGGCACTCTTATGCAGGCATATATCGAGCCTGTTTTAATACAACTAATTGCTGAATATTTTATATAAAATATTTTACTTTACTTTTGGTGTTAACTAGATTAAAATAATTGTTATAGAAAGTAAGAGAAGGGGTAGTAATGCCACAAACATTAAATCAGTTTATTCTTTATTTAAAGAGAACTAAAAAATTGTCTGAAAACACGTTGCAGTCTTATCAGCACGACATAAAACTATTTGCCGATTTTTTAGAAAATACTCAATATAAAGATGTAAAAAACGCAACAAAATCTGCAGTTGAAGAATATATTACATATTTAGGTACTATTGGCAGGGTTACATCAACAATTGCTCGAAGTATAGTTTCTTTAAAATCGTTTTATCAGTATCTTTTGCTGTGCGGCATCGTAAAACACGACCCTACGACAGAGGTTCATCCTCCTAAGGTAGAAAAAAAGCTTCCGCAAATATTAAGCTTTAAAGAGGTAGAATTGCTTTTAGAACAACCGGAAACTGATGATTTAAAAGGATACAGGGATAAAGCAATGCTGGAACTTTTATATGCAACGGGAATAAGAGTATCTGAGCTTATTGCACTTAATATTCAGGATGTAAATGTAGATATGGGTTTTATAAGATGCAAAGATGCCCGAAAGGAAAGACTTATTCCTATAGGAAAAATCTGTGCAGCAGCGCTTTCTGAATATATAGTAAATGCACGCCAAATGATTGTTTGTTCAGAAGAAGAAAATGCTCTTTTTGTGAATATGTCAGGTGTCAGAATTTCAAGACAGGGCTTTTGGAAACTGATAAAGCAATATGCTAAGCAGGCATGCATATCAAAAGAGATAACACCGCATACACTAAGACATTCATTTGCGGCACATCTTTTAGAGAATGGTGCAGATTTACAATCTATAAAAAATATGTTGGGTCATGCGGATATATCATCAACACAAATATACGCGCAACTTATGAATAATAAACTTATGGATGTGTATGCAAAAGCACATCCGCGCGCAAGATAAATATACATTGTTTATGTAGTTTAAAGGTGGTTACTAATGAAAAAAATATTTGTTATTACAACAGCTATAATAGCATCGATGTCTTTAACAGCATGTGGTTCTTTGAAAAAATCAGAACCAACGACGGAGCCAACACCAACGATTATGCCTACGCAGACTCCGAGGGCGTCGTTAGAGTACAGGGTTGATCCTGCAAAACAAAATCCTAACGGTGATTATTATCCGGATGCAAGTGCAGAGTTTGTTGAAAAGATAAATCAAATTTTTGCAATAAATACAGATCCACAGAATGCAGTTTTTGAAAATGTTGTTGGTTTATACGAATATGTAACACGTAACATCTTATATAAAGAAGATGGTGCCGATGATGCAGCGAATGCTGTTTTAAGTGGTTCTGCAAGTAAAAAAGGTTTTACAAGAGCATTTCAGTACATGTTAGATCAAATTGGCGCAGAGGCACATATTGCGACGTCTGACGACGGAACGCAATCGTGGGTTATGGCAAAAATGCCCGATGGTTTTTATCATTTTGATCCGGCAGAAGATGCAAAACTTACTCGAGGTCAATCGCTTTTATATTTTGCTATGAATGACGAACTCCGTTGGGGTGGCGGTAAAATAGACGGTTGGTATCTGGGATCGGATGAAATGGGTGGAAAATACGATCCTCCAAAAAACGAAAAACAGACTTATGTTTTTTTACAAAACATTAACGATGGATACGGATTTGATTTTGAGAATGACAGCTTATACTATGCAGACAAATCTCAGGGAAACGAGATTATTAAATGTAACTATATGACAGGTGCAGAAGAAAATCTGTATGGTAAAAGCGCAGGAGCGATGGTTTATTTCAGAGGAATGCTTTATTTTTCTGATATAACTCAGCGTCATCAGTTGTTTAAAATGGATGTATCAAACGGCCAGACAGAACTTTTAGACAGCGTTTATGTAACAAGAATGATGTTAAAAGGAGATACAATAATTTATTTTGATGACATAAGCAACTCAGAAAAGGGAATAAAAATAGGATAATAAAGCTCCGCACCTCTTAAAACAATAACGAAAGCATAGGCAGTAGTCATAATACAAAGCGTATATTATTAAAAAACAAAAAACAGGCAGATGATGTGTAATTTAACACAATATCTGCCTGTTTTTCTATAATGCATGCGTTTTATTTATTTTGGTTGTATCTGTACCATAACAAAGCCATAAAACCAATCAACGGAAAAACAGAGCCAAAAAGCATTGCTGTACGCAAGCCAAATTGTTCTGCTGTAATACCTAAATTTTGTGCAAACGCAATTACAGTTGACTTCGTTGCGATGCTGTCTGCTATATTACCTAAAAGCCAGGGGGCAAATGATGCGCCAATGTCTCCTGCCGCTGCTAAAACAGCAAACATCCAGGCGCCTGCAAGAGGAAAAAAGTCTGCGGCTAACATTAAAGTTCCCGGCCATTGCAAAGATACTGCAAGACCACCAACAATAATAGCAAGAATATTAAGCCACGAAAATGGAGAAATGGCCGCAATAATTATACAAGCCACAAGTACAATATTGCCGTGCATCATAATTTTTGAGGTATCTAGGCGAGAGCCCAGCTTTCCGGAAATTGTTCTGCCTATGCCCATCATAACCGCAAAACCGCACACTCCCAAAATATCACCTGATATTTTAGGAAGATTTATCCCTTTTTCTATAAATGATGATGCCCATTGAGATATTGACAACTCTGCTGAACCGCCTGCAAAAATTATAATTAAAAATATTATAAAATATTTATTTTTAATAAGGTCTTTCATGCCTTGCCGTTTTTCTTCAGGTACTCCTTCGGTGATAGGAACTCTACAAAACAAAATTGCATTAATAAGAGGCAAAAGCGACCATGCAAGCATTATATACTGCCACGATGTGCGTGAAAAAATCTGTATAGTAATTGTTGTTATTGATACAACTACAACAAACCCCCAGCAATACGATGCGTGCAAAAAGCTCATTGCACGTATTTTTTCATCGGTAGGAATAGCATTTACAATCGGACTTAATACTACCTCTGCAAGTCCGCTTCCCGCCGAAAAAATGATAGTAGATATTATAAATGCCGGCAGAGGATTAGTTGGAAAAATATTTGGAGAAAAAGCAAAAAGCACCAATCCGGTAAATATTAATAATGGACTGATAACCGCAATAGGTCGAAAGCCGTGCTTATCTGCAGAATTAGAAAATATAATATCGCAAAAGAGTTGGGTAATAAAGTTTATCAGCACCAGCATACCTAATTGCCCATAACTTAATCCAAATTGTTCTTTTAACGGTATAAACAGAGTAGGGATAAGATTAATTGCAACCGCCTGCGTAAACAGACCAATATTGCATGCAATTATTGTAGAACGGTACGAAATATTTGAGTTGCTCATATGTAAATTCTCCTTAAGTAAAGCAATAGCTAAAAAAAAGACCGCACCATACAGTGCGGATAATTTTAAATTAAAATGAGCCGGTGGAGCGACGATAACTACCGCTGCCACGTTTGGATTCAAGACCTTTTTTTAAATCCTGCATTTTTTCATCGCTGTCTTGTTTAAAACGATTCATCATCTCTTCAAAGCTAAGTGGAGCAGATGATGTTTTTTTAGAAAAATCTATTGTATCAAGTCTTTTGGGACGAGGCGGACGCGGTGTGTTTTTTCTTTCCGCTAAAATCGCCTGTTTAATTGAAAGACTTATTTTTCCTTTCTGGTCTATGGCTAAAATTTTAACTTTGACCTCATCTCCGACTTTGATGTGGTCGTTAATGTCTTTTACATACTCCAATGCCACCTCTGAAATATGTACCAATCCGGTTTTTCCTTCGTCTAGAGCTACGAAAGCACCAAACTGTGTAATTCCGGTAATTTTACCTTCGACAATGCTGCCAGCTTCTAAAAGCATTAAAAGCTTCCTCCTTTAAATTTAAAAACATTTATCTTAAAGATGTATCAAATTAATCTGCATTATTTAGATGCATCAATAAACACTTTTTCTCCGGGCTTCATATATCCGAGCTTTTCGCGTGCAACGCGTTCTATATATTCGTTTGTAACCGAAGCCTCCTTTTGAGCTATAAGTTCAGTTGCTTGTCTTTGCTGTGCTTCTATCTGAGAGTCGAGTTCACGTTCTTTAGCAGACAAACGCGACAAGTCAAACTGTTGTGAAATAAGCATAAAAGATATATATATAATTGCAAAGCAAAACAAGCCCCGCGTTGCAAGGCGTTTAACATTTATTGTTTTGTTGCTTTTAGTTTTTTTGTTATTCATAACAATTCTCCGTGCGTTCTATTTTTTTATAAGAACCGTTTTTGTTTTTTTGCACCCTGATTTTATTTTTAAAACAAATCGTCGTATAATCTTTTGAAAAAACTTAAAAACAGGCACAAAAATAAACAATATACTTTTATATATTATATTATACGTAAAAACCAGCGGTGTCAAGAGAATTTTGCAAAAAAATACGAATATTTTAAAAAAAATCTCAATAAATTTTTTTAAAACCATACAAACAGTTTTGCTTATGGTTAAAAAATATAGTAAAGCACCTAAAAAAACGCCTAAAAACTCATACCATCGTACATAGCCATAATTGGTGTAAAAAACAGTAAAAAACATTATTATTAATGCTATGAACCAAAATATAATATCTTCAATATTTGTAACTGCATATGATGTTTTCGCATACAAACGTATAACACGTAAAACGTCGTATATTACAGATATAAACACACCGCACAACGCGCTTGCCAAAAAAACATAAGCCTCTTGCGCAATTGAAAATTCCACCCGGTATATTCCTCCTAAAATATTTACTTAAATATTCTTTTAAAAAAACCTTTTCCGTTTGTTCCGTAACTATTACGACCTGTATAAACAATGGCGCTTATTTCTCCTTCGATAAGCATTTCACCATCTGAAACACTTAATTTTTGTATGTGTAAATCTTCTCCTTCGATTTCGAGTGTATCATCTTGTGTATATAGAATAATTTTTGATTCGTCGAAGGTGTCTACATCTGTAACTCCTGATATTGACAACCTGTTTTTTTCCTCCAAAATTAAATTGTGGGCAATAACTTTATCCTCCATATTTATCCCTCCGGATATAATTTCTTAATAAAGTGTATGAATTGTGTTAACGTATTATGACAAAGAGCAAAAATTCATTGACGAAAAAGCTATAAAATGGTAAAATGAAAACATAATTATGATAAAAAGATTATATTTATATATTTTTATTTGAAAGGCATGAATATAATGTGGATTTGTAAAGAGTGGAATGAGTATAAAGTTTTAGATTTGTCTTCAGGAGAAAAGCTGGAAGATTGGAACGGATACAAGCTGATAAGACCGGACCCTCAGGTTATATGGAACAGACATGAATTTCCTGATTTATGGAAAAGCTTTCACGGAAGATATCATCGGTCTAACAAAGGCGGCGGAAGCTGGGAGTTTGTTAAAAAGGTTCCTGACAGATGGTATGTATCATTTGAACCGCTGGGATTAAAGTTTAATATAAAACCAATGGGATTTAAGCACACAGGTCTTTTTCCGGAGCAGGCTGCAAACTGGCAGTGGTTTTCGAAATTAATCCGCGAGGCAGGCAGACCGATAAACGTACTTAACCTTTTTGCATACACCGGTGGCGCAACAGCAGCTGCAGCAGCTGCAGGTGCATCTGTTGCGCATATCGACTCATCAAAAGGGATGGTAACCTGGGCAAAAGAAAATCTCACCTCGTCAGGACTTGCCGATTGTCCTGTACGATATATTGTAGATGATGTTATAAAGTTTGTCGAACGAGAAATCCGCAGGGGTAAAAAGTACGATGCAATAATCATGGATCCGCCTTCATACGGAAGAGGCCCTAACGGAGAAGTGTGGAAAATAGAAGAAGAGCTTTTTGCTCTTGTTGAAAAATGTATGCAGGTTTTATCTGACAAACCACTGTTTTTCCTGATCAATTCTTACACTACAGGTTTAGCACCTTCTGTTTTATCTAACTTGCTTAAAATGACAGTTGTAAAAAAGTATGGCGGCTGCGCCGAAACTGACGAAGTTGGCTTACCTATAGAAAACAGCGGACTTGTACTGCCTTGCGGAGCATCAGGCCGTTGGGAGAATAAATAATAAGGGGTGGAAATAATGCAAAATCAAAGAGTTTTAGTTGTTGATGATGACAAAAATATTTGTGAATTGATAAGACTTTATCTTGAAAAAGAGGGTTTTTCGGTTGTATTGGCATATGATGGCCAAAGTGCAGTAGAGCTTTTTAAAGAAAACACACCGTCGGTTGTTCTTTTAGACGTTATGCTGCCTAAAATGGACGGTTTTCAGGTATGCCGGGAAATACGCAGAATAAGCAATATACCGATAATTATGCTTACAGCCAAAGGAGAAACCTTTGATAAAGTGCTCGGTTTGGAATTAGGCGCGGATGATTATATGGTAAAGCCGTTTGAAAATAAAGAGCTTGTGGCTCGCATAAAAGCGGTCTTAAGACGATATGACCCTAAGGATAATAAGGACAAAGAGGTAATTTATCCTAATATTGTTATAAATCTTACAAATTACGAGCTTAAAATTAACGGAAATGCTATAGACATTCCTCCTAAAGAGCTTGAATTATTATACTTTTTAGCCACTAATCCGAACAAGGTATTTACACGCGAACAGCTTTTAGAAACTGTTTGGGGATTTGATTATTTTGGTGATTCAAGAACAGTAGACGTTCATGTAAAACGGTTAAGAGAAAAGCTTGAGCTTGCCGGAGAACAAAACTGGCAGCTTAAAACCGTCTGGGGCGTAGGATATAAATTCGAGGTGAAGTAGCTTGTTTAAAAAAAGCATATTCGGGCAGTTATTTACCTTTACAATGCTTGTTTTCATCATCAGCTTTTGTATTATAGGAACAAGCCTTTATGGATTTTTAGGTAAATATCTTACAGAACGCAATGAAAATGACTTGCTCTCTGTTTGTGATAAATTAGCAGAAATGACTATTGCAGGCAAGGGTAATGATGATGCCGTTTTTAAAAGCTTTTATAAGTGGAATCTTAACCTTGTCAGTACCTCTACGGGTACATTTATTATAATTCTTGACAAAGACGGAAATACAATATCAAGCAGCGGTGATGAGGCTGTTGTTTCTGTAAAAACCGAAATATCTCAGCCAATCTTAGAAGGCGAAACCAAAAAATTCATAGGTGATTTAGGCGGATTGTTTAATGTAACGATGCTTACTGTTGCAAAACCGATAACGATAGATGACAGCGTGTATGGCGCGGTTTTGGTAAATCTGCCGATACCTGAGATACACGAAATTCGTTCGGATGTATTTAAAATATTTCTTACCACAACCTGTATTGTAGTTTTAATTGCGCTTTTATTTACCTACATAATTTCCGGAAAAATGACAAAACCGATTAAAGCTATAAATAATGCTGCAAAAAGTATCGCAAGCGGCGATTTTGCCAGACGTGTAAGCGTCAATGCCGAAAATGAAATAGGAGAGTTGGGCGAAACATTTAATCAAATGGCGGATTCTATCGAACAGCTGGAGCACGTTCGCAGAAGTTTTATTGCAAATGTATCTCACGAACTAAGAACCCCGATGACAACTGTTACGGGATTTGTTGAGGGAATTATGGACGGAACAATTCCTCCGGAGCGCCATTCGCAATATCTTGCAATTGTTTTAGACGAAAGTAAGCGTCTATCTCGGCTTGTAACTGACCTTTTAGATGTCAGCAAGATGGAGCAAGGTGAATTTCCGTTAGAAATGCGAGAGTTTGATATTAACGAAATGATTCGTTTAAATATTATTAAATCAGAAAAACGAATCACAGAAAAAGATATTCAGCTTACTGTATCTTTCCAGACAGAAAATCAGCCGGTGCTTGCTGATAAAGATTCGATACAGAGGGTTATAACAAATTTAATGGATAATGCAATTAAATTCACCGAACCCGGCGGATTTATGGATGTCCGTACCGGACTTAACGGCGGTAAAGTCTTTGTGGCAATACAAAATTCCGGTATAGGAATTGCAAAAAATGAGCTTACACATGTTTTTGACAGATTCTACAAAACTGATAAATCACGAAGCCAGGACAAAACAGGTGCAGGACTTGGATTATACATTGTTAAAAACATTATACAAAGTCACGGAGAAAATATATGGGCAGAAAGTGAACAAGGAGAGTTTGCGCGATTTAATTTCACTTTAAAACCTGCAAAAAATTAAGAAAAACGGGTGAGATAATGGCTATTACTGTTATACACTGTGCTGATTTGCACTTTGATTCGCCGTTTAGCGGCCTCGATTCCGCACATAAAGCAGAAATTCGTCGTGAAGAGCTAAGACAAGTATTTGGACGAATTACAAACCTTGCCAGAACAGAAAATGCAGATGCATTAATTATAAGCGGCGACTTATTCGATTCTTCTTCAGTTAGTTCTCAGACGTTGCGTTATATAAAAGAAAAACTTTCGCAAATATCTGACATTCCCGTATTTATCGCTGCCGGAAATCACGATTTTAATGCTCCTGGTTCATTTTATAGGTTATTCGATTTTGGAAAAAATGTGCACATCTTTTCTGATGAAATTGAAAAGATCGAGTGTAAAGGCTTTAACGTTTACGGAGTTTCGTTTGCAGCACAGGAAGAAACAGACTCAAAATTAAAAGATTTTTGTGTTGACGATACCGAGCAAATAAATATAATGGCGATCCACGCAGACATTGACGGCGCGTATAATCCGATAACAAAACAAGAAATTCAGGAGAGTGGTCTCGACTATCTTGCACTCGGTCATATTCATATGTTCAGCTATAAAATGCAATTTGGCAAAACGTGCGCTGTTTATCCAGGATGTCCTGAGGGACGTGGATTTGATGAGCTTGGACCAAAAGGCGTGGTAAAGGCCATAATTGATAAAAATAATGTCGATGTTGAGTTTGTACCATTATCGAAAAGAATTTATCACGAAATTTCAGTCGATGTTAGCGGTGCAGAAAGTTATGAAACGTTATGCGGAAGAATACTGCTTGCTATGAAGGGTTCGCCTGATGATTTATATAAAATAGTTTTGGTTGGCGAAGCGGAGTTTTATATTCAGCCGGCTGTTATTTTAGAAAGCCTGCATTGTTTTTCTGCAAAAATCGTTGATAAAACTAAGGCAAAACTAGATTTAAAAGAATTAAGCGAAGAATACAGCTTAAAAGGACTTTTTGTAAATGAACTTTTAAACCAAGATAAAGAATGTGAAAACGAGCTTTTAAAACAAGCGCTTAGCTATGGATTGGAAGCTTTATCGGGAGAGAAGGTGAAGCTTCCGTGATTATAACAAAAATAGAAATCGACAACTTTGGTAAGTATAATAACTTTACACTTGATTTAAATACCGGTTTGAACGTTGTTTTAGGTCAAAACGAGGCAGGTAAATCTACTTTATGCGCATTTTTATATGCTATGTTTTATGGCTTGCCGAACGAAAGTAAAAAATTAGGAATACGCGAAGATGCAAGAAAACGATATCTTCCGTGGAGCGGCGATGCAATGGCGGGTTCGGTATATTTTGAGCACGATGGGCGTAGCTACATATTAAGCAGAAAATTTGCCAAAACCAAAAGAGGCGATAAAGTTTCGTTAAAAGATGCAACAACATGGGAAGAAATCAATGATATAGCAGCAGATGATATAGGACGAAAATTTTTAGGGCTGGGCGAAGGCGGATTTTTAAAAACTCTGTTTATAAGTCAGCTAGGTGCAGTAATTTCATCTGACGGAGACGACGAGGTATTAAAAAAGCTGTCAAACTTAGGTCAGAGCGGAGAAGAAGACACGTCGTATCAAGCAGCGTCGGCGGCTATTTTTAAAGCTCAGCATGAAATAATTTCTAAGAGTGAAAGAGCAGGTATTCTGCCGCGTTTAGAGCAAGAAAAAGAGCAACTGGAATACGAATTGACAGAATCAAAGCGCGTAAGCGAAAAATTCAGAAATGATATTATTTTGCAGAACCAACTAAAGCAAGAAGCCGAACAATTAACAGAAAAACTGGCGCAATTAAATCAACAAAAAGAGCTTGCTAAAAAACATGAGCTAGTAGTCAAAATGCAAAAATCAAAAAATGAATTAAACATACTTAACGAACGCAAACTTGAAAATGATAAAAGAATTGAAGAACAACAGAAAAAGCTTGAAGATTACGACAAGCAGTCAGAAAAATATAAATTTGCTGAAAATATTTCTCAATCAGATTTAATAGCTTTAGCACAAACTGAAAATGAAGTAAACACTATTAAAGAAGAATTAAAAGACATTAACGCATCAAAAGAACGTTTAGAACTTTTAAAAAAACAACATCAGGAATTATTAAGCAAAAATAAATCAGCCGTTAATATCAAAATGCTTATTATTGCTGTCGCTATTTTGGTATTGACAATAGTATTTAGCATAACTTTATCTCTTGCTTATCTGTTTATATTGCCCGTTGGAATTTTCTTTGGTATAACATCTTTTAAAAGCAAGTTTTCTAAAGAACAAAAAGAAGATCTTGCTGCTTTAGAGGATGAAATTAAACTTTTAGAAGAAGAAATCAATATAGAAAAATTTAATGAAATTAACAATAAACTAGCCAAAAAGCAAAAACAAATAGATACAGTTTTATTGACCACCGGTGCAACTGATGTACATCAACTTGCTCAGTTTATAGCAGATAGAAATCAACTTGTTCAAAACATTACTGCAGTTAAAAATGAGCTTTCATTGCTTTTAGAAACCCAAAAACAAATTAAAGAAGATTTAAAAAGAATCTCTGTCGAAGATATTGAAATTTTTTCTGATGAGGTTTATAATTACAATGGTAAAACCACAGAAGAAATAGATTTGCTTATTACAGAGCTTCACACAAAACAGTTGGATAATCAGCGCGAATACGAAAATCTGCGTTATCGTGTTGAAGAAGCTACATCGGGAGTAAGAAGTTCTGATATAATTTTAACCGAGATAGCTGAAACAGAAGAAAAACTTGAACTGTATAATTTTCATTATAAAGCTCTTGCTTTAGCTCAAGAGGCACTATTTCGCAGTTATTCGGAAATTAAGCAGGGATTTGCTCCCGTTTTAAACGAGTATTCAAGTGAAATAGTTAATATGTTAACAAATGGAAAATACAGCGAAATGAAGGTATCGGATGATTATAAAATAAAACTGAAAGAAAACAGAGAATTTGTAGATGCCGAATTTTTAAGCAGCGGAACTTATGATATTTTATATTTTGCGTTAAGATTGGGAATTGCCAAGGTTATATTTGACGATAAAATTCCTATGCTAATTTTAGACGATACATTCCTTCAAATGGATGATATACGCGCAAAACGTACTGCAGATTATTTAAATAATAATTCTATCGCTGAGCAAATAATTTATTTTACCTGTCACGAATCACAGGCAGATTTGTTTGGTAATAATGCTAACAGAATAATATTAAATTAGGAGGCAGAAAATGTCAGATTACAGAATTGAAACCAAATGTATTCAAAGCGGATACACTCCGGAAAATGGTGAGCCCAGAGTTTTACCTATTTATCAGAGCACAACATGGAAGTACGGTTCAACCGAGCAAATGGGTAAACTTTTCGATTTAGAAGAAAGCGGATATTTTTACACACGTCTTGCAAATCCTACAAACGACGCTGTTGCTGCTAAGATTGCGGATTTAGAAGGCGGAGTTGCTGCTATGCTTACTTCATCCGGTCAGGCAGCTTGTTTTTATGCCATATTTAACATTTGTCAGGCAGGTGACCATTTTGTATGCTCAAGCAGCGTATACGGCGGCACATTTAACCTTTTTGGTGTTACTATGAAAAAACTGGGGATAGAAGTAACATTTGTTGATCCGGACAGCGACGAAGAAACATTAAATGCCGCTTTTCGCGAAAACACAAAAGCTATGTTCGGTGAAACCATTGCAAATCCTGCTTTGGTTGTTTTAGATATTGAAAAATGGGCAAACATTGCTCATGCTCATAATGTACCGCTCATAATTGATAACACATTTGCCACGCCGATAAATTGCAGACCTTTTGAATGGGGCGCAGATATTGTTGTTCATTCAACTACAAAATATATGGATGGACACGCTACAAGCGTAGGTGGAGCAGTAGTTGACAGCGGCAACTTCGACTGGGAAAAAGCAGGCAAGTTCCCCGGGCTTACAACTCCCGATGCATCGTATCATGGTATAACATATACTGAAAAATTCGGTAAAGCTGCATATATAACAAAGCTTACTGCACAGGTAATGCGTGATTTGGGTTCTATACCATCTCCGCATAACGCATTTTTATTGAACTTAGGTCTTGAAACATTACCGCTCAGAATGGAACGTCATTGCTCGAATGCGCAGGCGGTTGCAGAATATTTAAGCAAAAATGATAAAGTATCTTGGGTAAAATATTGCGGTTTGCCGGGTGATAAATACTATGATTTGGCGCAGAAATATTTACCAAACGGCTCTTGCGGCGTTATTTCTTTTGGTGTTAAAGGCGGCAGAGAAGCGGCGGTTAAGTTTATGGACAGCTTAAAGCTTGCAGCAATTGTAACGCACGTTGCAGATGCAAGAACTTCTGTTCTTCATCCTGCAAGTCATACTCACAGACAGTTGAATGATGCCGAGCTTGAGGCAGCAGGCGTAACACCTGACCTTATCAGATTTTCGGTTGGTATCGAAAACGTTCAGGATATTATTGCTGATATTGAACAGGCATTAAATGCATAAAATTTAATTTGTTGACAATTAATCTTTGCTATGATAATCTAAATACTATAATTAACTTTATTTAAGGGGGAGTTTAAAATGGCAAATACCGGTAAGGTTTTGGCTTTTGACTTTGGTGCATCGAGCGGACGTGCCATGCTGTTTACTTTCGATGGAAAAAAACTTGAAATAGAGGAAATGCATCGTTTTTCTAACGACCCGGTTATGATAAACGGAAGCTATCATTGGGATGTTTTGCGTTTGTTCTTTGAAATTAAAAAGGGCATTTCAAAAACTTTAAATGCAGGACATAAAGATATTGAAGCAATAGGTATTGACACTTGGGGTGTTGACTACGGTTTGTTTGACGAAAACGGCAAATTGCTTGGTAATCCGTATCACTACCGTGATGAAAGAACTAATGGAATGATTGAGTTAGCTGATGAAAAAGTCGGCAAAAAATATATTTTTGACCAGACCGGATTACAGTTTAACTTTTTTAATACAATCTTTCAGCTTATGGCTGCAAAAGAGCAGAAGGATTCAACTCTTCCTATGGCTAAAAAATTACTTTTTATTCCTGATATATTCAACTACTTTTTAACCGGTGTTATGAAAAACGAATATACCGAGTCATCGACCTCTATGATGCTTAATCCGCATACTAAAAAGTGGAATAAGGAGCTTTTAGATAAGTTGGATATTCCGTCAGATATTCTTTGTGATATCATCGAGCCTGGTACAGTTTTAGGCGAGCTTTCTGATGATATTTGCGAAGAACTCGGATGCCCTAAAATTCCGGTAATTGCTGTTGGTTCACACGATACAGCATCAGCTGTTGCAAGTGTTCCGGTAACCGAGGATTACAGCTATGCATACATATCAACAGGTACATGGGCGCTTATGGGTGCAGAATTAGATGCACCAAGTGTAACAGAACACTCTTTTAAATATAACTTTACTAACGAAGGTGGCGTTTGCGGCAAAATCCGTTTCCTTAAAAACATAATGGGTCTTTGGATTATTCAGGAATGCCGTCGTCAATGGGAAAGAGAGGGTAAAGAGCTTTCTTTTGACGATTTAGAAAAGGCAGCTTGGGGTGCGGCTCCGTTCGAGTCATTTATTGACCCCGATTATCACGATTTTGCAACTCCTGGTAATATGCCCCAAAAAATAAGAAACTTCTGTGAAAAAACAGGACAAAAAATTCCTCAGACAGAGGGCGAAGTTATTCGTTGTGCAGCGCAGAGTTTAGCTATGAAGTGTCGTATGGTTGCTGATGCATTAGAAGACGTTCAGGGCAAAAAACTCGAGGCCGTTCATATGTTAGGCGGTGGAATCAAAGACACAATGGTAACAAGCTTTGTGTCAAATGCAACAGGAAAACGTGTTATCGCAGGACCTGTTGAAGCAACAAGTACAGGTAACGCAGTTCTTCAGTTAATGGCACTTGGCAAGATTTCATCTCTAACCGAAGCTCGTACAATCATTCGCGATTCGTTCCCGATTAAAGTTTATGAACCTCAGGATAGCGAAGAATGGAACGCAGCATACGAACAGTTTAAAAAAATCGCAACATTATAATAAATAAAGCGGTGTAGCCTAGCTATACCGCTTTATTTATATGAACTTGCACAAGTTCCCGTTTCTCTTTTGAACACATAACTGAAATAATTAGGATTAGCAAATTGGAGCATATCACTTACTTCATTTACGTTTTTGCCCGACTTTAAAAGTTCAATGGCTTTTCTTATTTTTATGTTAAGAAAGTATTTATGCACACCGCATCCTGCAAACTCAGCAAAACAGTTTTTGACTGTTGCAGCACTTACGTTGCATATATCAGCTATTTGCGATATTGTAATCTTATCGTAAATATGTTCTTCTAAAACTCCTACTATTTTTGTATAAAGATTAATTCTTTCATTGGGCTCTGCAATGTTAACGCTTTTATCAGAATAAGATAGATAAGTAAAAATCAGCTCAAGATAATTAACACTAATTTGCATAATCTTGCTGTTTTGGGCGATTAAATCTGCATAATCCAGCCAATTATTATCTGAATTGTTTTTACGTAACAAATCCAGCAGCATATTCATAATTTTTGCAGAATCTTCATCAAGCCTATATATGCCATTTCGCAGCTGATGTACAGCTTTTCCTTCCAAATCAAACGAACAAATAAAAACGTGTGACCAATTTTCGTTTTCGCTCCATATTTTATGAAACTCCATAGGCTTGTGAAAAATAATATCGCCGGCCGATAGTGAATATACACGTTTATCTGCTGTTATTCCTACCTGTCCATCTATTACATACACAAATTCCCAAGGAATATGGCATTCGCCCTCAAAATAAAATTCAGGAGAATGCTTTGCCTCAAACATTGAATATATACTGCTTACAGAAATTAAATTTTCATTTTTGTTAAGTGCCGATATTGACGATATGTATTTTTTATCCGTTTTCATATAAAAAACATCCTTTTTCGAATTGTTTATACGCTTTTTTGTGCTATAATAATACCATACAATATTTTAAAAGTAAATACAAATTTAACGAAATGAGGATGAAAAAATGAAAAAACTTAGATTGGGTGTTATAGGATTAGGACAGCGCGGCGCTCAGCTTGTAAAAGAAGTTTTCGTAAGCCATGAAAGTGTTGTTGTAACTGCCATTTGCGACAGCTATGAAGACAGAGTGGAAGATGCTGCAAAAGTTATTACCGAGGCAGGTCATCCGCAGCCATTTAAAACCGCAAATTACAAAGAAGTTTTAGATAAAGATAAGGTTGACTGTGTAGTAGTTGCTGCATCGTGGAACAAACATATAGATATGACCATTGATTGTTTAGAAGCAGGCATTCCGTGCGGATGCGAAATCGGCGGTGTTGAAACCTTAGAAGAATGCTTTAAGCTTGTAGAAGCATACGAAAGAACAAAAACACCATTTATGTTTATGGAAAACTGCTGCTATGGCAGACGTGAAATGATGGCTTTAAATATGGCTAAATTAGGTGTGTTTGGTACTTTGGTACATTGCAGCGGCGGATATCATCACGACTTACGCAACGAAGTATCTTTCGGCAAAGAGCTTCGCCATTATCGTTTGAATGAATATTTAACACGCAACTGTGAAAACTATCCCACACACGAAATCGGACCTATCGCTCAGGTGCTTGATATAAACAGAGGCAACCGTTTTGTAAGTCTTACATCAACTGCATCAAAAAGTGCAGGGTTGCACGAGTATATCTTAGAGAAAAAAGCAGACGACAAAGAGCTTGTTAATGCAACCTTTGCTCAGGGCGACATAGTAACAACCGTTATTAAATGCGAACGCGGCGAAACAATTACAATTACACTCGATACAACGCTTCCGAGATACTACAGCCGCGGCTTTACTGTAAGAGGAACAAAAGGTATGTACGAAGAATTTACCAATTCTGTTTTCATAGATGGAGAAGTTAGTGAAGAAGATCACGCAGAGTGGAAAGCACAATGGGGGAATGCTGACAGATATGCTGAAAAATATGAACACGAGGTTTGGAAAAAGTTTTTGGCAGATGGCGTTCACGGCGGACATGGCGGAATGGACTATTTAGTATACAGCGAATTTTTTGACTGTGTAATAAACAACAAGCCGATGCCTATTGATGCTTATGATGCTGCAGCATGGATGTGTATAACACCGCTTTCAGAAAAATCAATTGCAGCCGGTGGAGCGCCGATGGAAATTCCTGATTTTAAGAACTTAAAATAACGTAAAAACAGTCGCTGTAACAGCGACTGTTTTTAATGATTTCTGCTTTAAAAACGAAGAAAAAATTAACGATTTCAGAAAAATTAATAAAAGTACTTGATTTTTAAAATATTAATTGCTATAATAAACAAAAATGTATGAAAGGAGTCATTAAATAATGCAGCTTTTAAAAGGCATAGCTAAAAAAGTATATTATTTTTACTTTAGCCGTAGTTATTTTTGCTTCGGTTACTTTTTCTATGCTCAGATTAAAAAGCCTATATTTAATGATGTTTAATCTTCATTATGCAACGCATAATATGAATCCATAAATTAAATGGGAACTCATTAAATATGAGTTCCCATTTTTTTATTATATTAAAAAATAATTTATAAAGGAGAAATAAAAATGATTGTAATTTTAAAACCAACTGCTCCGAAAGAGGAAATAAAAAGCATCGTAGGTGAACTTAAAGAGTTTGGTATGGATGTACAGGTTAACGAAGGTGTTGAATGTACCGTTTTGGGTGTATTAGGCAATACTTATGAGGTAGATTCAGATTCTATAACTCTTCATCCGTGTGTAGATAGAGTAATGAGGGTATCAGAACCGTTTAAAAAGGCAAATCGTAAATTCCATCCTGATAATACTGTTATTGATGTATGCGGTTCAAAAATAGGAGGAGAAAACCTTGCGGTAATTGCAGGACCCTGCTCAGTAGAAAGCGAAGAGCAGATTATTAAGATTGCAAAAGATGTAAAAGCATCAGGTGCAACATTCTTAAGGGGCGGCGCATTTAAACCGCGTACATCACCTTACTCATTTCAGGGTATGGAATTTGCAGGATTAGAACTTTTAAAAGAAGCAAAGGCTGAAACAGGACTTCCTATTGTGACAGAAATTATGTCGCCTAAACACGTTGAAAGATTTAACGAGGATGTAGATGTAATACAGGTTGGTGCACGTAATATGCAGAACTTTGATCTTTTAAAAGAGCTTGGTCACACTAAAAAAACAATTCTGTTAAAAAGAGGCTTGTCTTCTACAATCGAAGAATGGCTTATGTCTGCTGAATATATTATGGCGGGCGGTAACGAAAACGTTGTTTTGTGCGAACGCGGTATAAGAACTTTTGAAACATACACCAGAAACACGTTGGACATTAGTGCAATTCCTGCGATTAAAAGACTCTCGCATTTACCGATAGTTGTTGATCCGTCGCATGCAACCGGCATGAACTGGATGGTGGCTCCATTGGCAGTCGCTGCGGTTGCAGCAGGTGCTGACGGAATTATGATGGAGGTTCATAACGATCCTAAAAATGCAAAATGTGATGGTGCGCAATCAATTACTCCGGCAGAATTTGACGGCATTATGAAACAGCTTAAGTGCGCAACACAGATTGCCGGCCGCACTCTATAGGAGGATTCAAGTGAATAACACTGACTTTTCTATTTTAGTCATTGGCTTAGGACTTATTGGCGGTTCGGTTGCTAAATCATTAAAAGGATTTAATAATGCTATTATATATGGTGCAGACACCGATGAATCAGTTATAAAAAAAGCAGAAGAAGATTGTGTCATAAAAAAAGGATACACTCGTCTTTGCGATGCACCAAAATGCAAGCTCGTCATAATTTGTGTAAAACCGGCAGCAACACTTTCGATTTTGCAAAATGCCGAATTTGATTCAGATGTATTAGTTACCGATGTTTGTGGTGTAAAACAGTATTTACAAAATACCGGTCTTAACCGCAATTTCAGATATATTGGCGGTCATCCTATGGCAGGCAAAGAAGTAGGAGGATACGAAAACTCCGATAGTAATCTTTTTAAAAATGCAAGCTATTTGCTTACACCTTCAGAAAATTCATTGCCTGAAGACATTGAACTTTTAAAAAGCATGGCAACCTATATGGGGTTTCGTCAAACTGTATTTACATCGGCTTTAGAGCATGATAAAATGATTGCATACACAAGCCAGTTAATGCACGTAGTCGCAGCGGCATTGTGTGATAATCCGCTTTTAGATAATGCCGAGGGATTTAGTGCAGGCAGCCTTAAAGATTGCACAAGAGTTGCTAAAATGGACAGCAAAATGTGGACAGAGCTATTTACCGCAAATAAAGATGCACTTACAGAGTGTATAGATTCGTTTATCGATAGTATGAATGAGGTTAAAAATGCATTGCTAAACAACGATGCAGAAAAACTGCATTTGTTTTTAGAAAATTCTTCCCAAAGAAAGAGGAGATATTTAAATGAAGACACTTCGTGTTAATTTAGTAGGGCGTGAATATGATATTTTAATCGAAAAAAATCTGCTTTGTAAATCAGGCGAACTTATAAAAGAACGTTTTTCACCATCGAAAATCTTTATTGTAACTGACGATAATGTAAATGCTATTTACGGTAGCATAGTTACAGAATCGTTAAAGGACTCCGGTTTTGAAGTTAAACTGGTTTCTTTAACTCCCGGAGAACAGACAAAGAGTTTAGAACAGTTATCATATCTTTACAGCGAGGCTTTGGCTTTTTCAATGACGCGAAGTGATATGGTTATTGCATTAGGCGGCGGAGTAATCGGTGATTTAACAGGTCTTATGGCTGCGACTTTGCTTCGCGGAATTCCGTTTGTTCAGATACCCACAACATTACTTGCGCAAGTTGACAGTTCTGTAGGCGGCAAGGTTGCAATCGATGTTAAAGAGGGTAAGAATTTAGTTGGTGCTTTTTATCAGCCAAAGCTTGTTATAATTGATACAGCGGCTCTTGATACTTTATCTGACAGAATATTTTTTGACGGCTTGGCAGAAGTTATTAAATACGGCTTAATTGCTGACGATATGCTTTTTAACAAGCTTGAAAACTGCCAAAACCGTAATGATATATCAAAGTGCATAGATGATATTGTGTATACCTGTTGCGATATTAAACGCAAGGTTGTAGAAGAAGATGAGCACGATACAGGTCTGAGAATGATACTTAATTTTGGGCATACATTGGGACATGTAGTTGAAAAAAATTATAATTACGAAACATATACACATGGTCAGGCTGTTGCGTACGGAATGTATCTTATAAGTATAATAGGCGAAAAAATGAATGTTATGCAAAAAGGAACGGCAGATAAGATATGTTTAATGCTCAAAAAATTTGATTTACCGTATAATATTAAGCTTGCCGATAAAATATCTGATACTTTAGGACTTGATAAAAAGAACGATGGCAGTAACATAAATATTGTGTTGCTTGATAGAATAGGTAAAGCAATTATTCATAAAATGCCGCTGTCAGAATTTGCTGATATGGTACAAAAAGAGATTAATTAAAAAAGATAATGCTGCCTTAATTTTAGGTGGCATTATCTTTTATATTTTGCTTGCAATTGTAGTTTTTATGTGTTAAAATATTATAGTATATGTAAATATTCGACCGGATTACCGGAAATATAAAAGAGAAGGGGCGAGTTTGTTGCCAAGCGTTTTTGACACACTAAAAGAGCGCGGACTTATCGCGCAGACAACACACGAAGAAGAAATAAAAAAATTATTAGATGAAGAAAAGGTTACATTCTACATAGGATTTGACCCGACTGCAGACAGCTTGCATGTTGGTCACTTTCTTCAGATGGTAGTTATGAAGCATATGCAGGATGCAGGTCATACGCCGATTGCTTTAGTCGGTGGCGGAACAGGTCATATAGGTGACCCGTCAGGAAGAACAGATATGCGTTCTATGATGACAACCGAAACAATTAATCACAACTGCGAAAAGTTTAAAGAACAGTTATCAAGAATTATAGATTTTTCTGACGGAAAAGCTATTATGGTAAATAACGCCGACTGGCTTTTAGATTTAAACTATGTTGAATTTATCAGAGATATAGGTTCTTGTTTTTCTGTTAACAAAATGCTTACTGCAGAGTGTTTTAAACAGCGTTTAGAAAAAGGACTTTCGTTCTTAGAATTTAACTATATGCTTATGCAGAGCTATGACTTTTTAATGCTCAGCAGAAAATATGACTGTAAATTAGAGCTTGGCGGCGATGACCAGTGGTCAAACATCTTAGGCGGTATTGATTTGTGCCGCAGAAAAGACCAAAAGCAGGTTTATGGTATGACATTTACTCTCTTAACCACATCTGAAGGTAAAAAGATGGGTAAAACTGCAAAAGGCGCACTTTGGCTCGATGCTGAAAAGTGTTCACCGTACGATTTTTATCAGTATTTCAGAAATGTTGATGATGCTGACGTTGTTAAATGCATAAAACTCTTAACTTTCATCCCTATGGACGAGGTTCGCAAGATGGAAGCTTGGGAAGGTCAGCAGCTTAACGAAGCTAAACGTATTTTGGCATACGAAGTTACCAAAATGGTACATGGTGAAGAAGAGGCTAAAAAAGCACAAAGCACAGCAGAGGGATTGTTCTCCGGCGGAAACGCAGCAAATATGCCTTTTACCGAGCTTTCTGCAAGTGATTTAGCTGATGAAACTCCGCTTTTAGAGCTTATGCTCGCGGCAGGTCTTATTCCGTCAAAAGGTGAGGGAAGACGTTTAATTACTCAGGGCGGTGTATCGGTAAACGATGAAAAAGTATCTGACCCGAATGCAACTATAAGCAAAGAGATGCTTTCAGGTGATGGAATTATCGTTAAAAAAGGTAAAAAGGTTTACCATAGAATTTCTGTAAAATAATTTAAAATAAGCGGCTCATCCGCATTTTGCTTTGCGGATGAGCTTTTTATAAATCCAAAATAGATTGGAGGTAATAAAATGCCTATTAAAATACCAAACGAGCTGCCGGCTACAAAAACACTTAATAATGAAAATATATTTGTAATAACCGAAACGCGTGCATTAACTCAGGATATTCGTCCGCTTAAGATTGCTATTTTAAATCTTATGCCAACGAAGATTACTACCGAAACACAACTGGCGCGTCTTTTAGGTAACACACCGTTACAGGTTGAAATAGAACTTTTACAAACTAAATCACACAAGCCTAAAAATACCTCCGCTGAACACATGCTTAATTTTTATAAAACCTTTGATGAGGTTCGTGACCAGAAGTTTGACGGATTGGTTATTACCGGTGCTCCTGTGGAACAAATGGAGTTTGAAGAGGTTGAGTACTGGGATGAATTGTCGGAAATAATGGAGTGGAGTAAAACCAACGTAACCAGCACATTTCATATATGCTGGGGTGCTCAGGCAGGACTTTATTATCATTACGGAATAAAAAAATATCCGCTCTCTAAAAAGATGTTTGGCATATTTCCACATCATGTCGACCATAAAGGCTCAATTCTTTTCAGAGGATTTGATGATGAATTTATGGTGCCGCATTCGCGCCACACAGAAGTCAGAATTGAAGATATAAAAAACGTACCGGAGCTTAAAATTCTGGCGACTTCCGACGAAGCCGGCTTATATGTTGCTATGACAGACCAGGGAAGACAAATATTTGTTACCGGTCATTCTGAATATGATGCTGATACTTTAGCAAAAGAGTATTTCAGAGATAAAGATCTTGGCTTGCCAATTGATGTTCCAAAAAACTTTTTTCCTGATGATGACGACACTAAAGCACCTGTCGTAAACTGGCGGGCACACGCAAATCTTTTATATTCAAACTGGTTAAATTACTTCGTATATCAGGCAACGCCGTATGACCTTAATGAAATTAAATAAAATTAATTATTAAAGCCTCTCCAATCTGGAGAGGCTTTATCATTATGGTTATTGTTTCATTACTGTTTGTTTTGCAATAACGGTTTTGGTAAATATCAAAGTTATTATAAGCATAACAACTGTAATTCCTGCCAATACCTGCTGCCCGTAAATATGTATTCCGAAAATCATATTACCATTGCTTTGAATAATATCTAAAACCTTACCTCCTAAAAGTGATGCTGCAAAGCCGAAAACGCCGCCAATGCAGTTTTTTATCGCCATAGCTTGCGCGATATACTTCGAATCGACATAGCTGTAAGTAATATTTGACGAATTCTGATTTGTGCCGGCGTAACTGCAATTAAATAATATTGTAAAGACTATAATAAGCCACCATGTTTTATTTGTTGTAAAGATTAAAACAATGTATGCCATCAGCTCTAATATTAACCCCAATTCAAAGCCTTTAGCATACGTGTGTCTGTCTGAGTATCTGGCAATAGGTTTAGAAACAAAAACCCTAAACGCATTTGAGACAATATTTATAATCTGAACTAAAAACAACGACATCATAAGGTCTTTAGTTTTATAAACACCTAAAAATCCTACCGTAAAATATCGCGCAATATTCCAAATTGCAGTTAAAATTACAACATTTCTGAAGTTTTTATTTCCTAACGTATGTTTTAAAACGACAGAAAACGGTTCGTTATCTGCTTTGTGTTCACTTTTGTCTTCTTTTTTTATCATTAATAGGCAAATAAAATTACTTATATTCAATATTAATATTGCAATTGTAATAAATAGAAAAGCACCTTCTAAATTATCCAAGCCTTCAAATTTGTCGATAATACGGCCTATCACCGCTGTAAAAACCATACCGGATACGAGCGAAATAATTTCTTTATTGGCTGAATATCTCGCTCTTTGTGACGGTGAAACATATGAATTTGCCCATTTAAAAAGCAACGAGACAACTGTATATTTACCTGCATATGCCAAAAGTATACTTAACATAACCAAAACGGTTTTAATTTCTTTACTTACAGGAATAAACGGAACTAAATATAGAAGCATAAAGAAAAATATGCTGATTGTATCGCAGGTTATTACTATTCGTTTGGTGCTTACATTTAACCTAACAATAAAAATTGATATTAACTGAATTACAAACGCCATTGTAATAAACGAAGATATTATACCGATTAATGAATCGCTTATTCCTATATGTGTTAATAATTTAGCTAAAAAAGCATCTGTTACCAAGAGCGAAACGAAATATTCGACCGTACTTTGAGCTAAGTACGATGTTCTTGAACGCTTAATATCCTTTGATTCAAAATCCATAATGGTGCTCCTTTTTAAAAATATTTTAATCAATATCCATTTTCTTATTTTTCTATTCATTTTCTATAAAAATAATTATAATACAATTTGTTAATATTTCAAGATGTTTTTAACCGAAAATTTTTCTAAATTTGGTTTCGATTTCTTGCGAAAAAATTTTTTTCGAAAATTTTTCGAAAAGTATATTTTTATATTGCAAATAGCTTATTTATAAGTTATACTATTAGCGAGGTGAACAACCGATGATGACTTTATCAAAAATTGCCAAGCTTGCTCATGTTTCGGTATCTACTGTTTCAAAAGCATTTTCGGGCAGCAGCGAGGTAAATGAAAACACAAGAGAACGAATTTTTAAAATAGCAAAACAGCACAACTGTTTTAAAAAATATTATAATGCAAAATATTCTAAATATGTTATTGCGGTCATATGTCCTGAATTTATAAGCGGATATTATTCGCCGTATTTTTCGCTGTTGCACGACGAACTTTCAAAATTTAACTGTGAAATATGCGTTGCTGCAACAGACTTTTCAAAAGAAAAAGAAGAAGAGCTGCTTGAATATTATACAAAATATTCAACAGTTGACGGCATAATAATTGTCAATCCTGTTTCCGGTTTGGATTTAGATGTAAAAATTCCTATTGCAATAATCGGTAGTTCAGTAAAAAAAGATGAATTTATTAGTATTAAAAATAATTTAACAGTTGAACTTACAAAAGCGGTAAAATATTTTAAAGAAAATGGTGTAAAAAATATAGGTTACATAGGTGAAAATCTGACAATTGGTAAATTTAATTACTTTAAAAACGCAATGGATAATGAAAAAATAGAAATAAATACTGATTTTATTTCTATTACAAATGAACGCTTTGAAAAAGGCGGATATCTTGCTATGGAAGAGTTGTTTAAAAGAAATTCTCTTCCGCGAGCTGTTGTTTGTGCATATGACAATATGGCACTCGGTGCAATGCGCAGTATTTTTGAACACGGACTTAGAATTCCTGACGATATTGCGGTTCTGGGCATAGATGACAACAAAGAGTCTGAATATATGACGCCTTCTCTTTCATCAATAAAATTCAGAATAGACTTAGCTTGCAAAATAGCCGCACAACAGATTATGAATAAAATAACCGATAATCCTGTTACTTACGAAAATGTTGTTCCTTATGAACTTAAGCTAAGAGAGTCAACGCAAATTAACTGAAAACGCATTTATATAAAATATAACAAAAGCGAGGAGTATTAGCGATGTATCATGAATGCAAAGAAAAAACTGTAATACAAAACACAAGAGCTGGCGGTATTTTTTATATTGAGGATGATCACAGAGACAGGGCCGCACGATATACCGTAAAATATGGTGTTGCATTTAAAAGAGGCGGTACAAAATATATATCAGAATTAATACAAAAGGGAATAGATGACGGCACAAGAACGGCAACGATTACAGGAAATTGGGATATTGAGTCGCATATATCTGTTCCGTCTGATTTTACAGTAATATTTGACGGCTGCTTTCTTAAAATGGCAGATATGACATTCGATAATATGTTCGTAAACGAGCATCACAACACCGAAATCGGTCGTACTATCGAAGGTACAGATAAAAATATAAAATTAATCGGCAAAAACGGTGCAATAATTGACGGCGGTACATATAATGGTGTTTCTGAATACAATCACAGTAAAGAGGGCAGACCTTCAATTCGTTTAAATATTTTAATATTTTTTACTAACGTTGACGGATTCGAAGTCACCGGTCTTAAAATGCACAATTTCAGATGGTGGGCAACCTGCTTTAATTATTGTCAAAACGGACATATACACGATATTGACTTTAAGGCTGATGATACCTGTATCGACAAAGACGGCAATGTGTATCACGGACTTTCGCTTGACCTTTATTATGATATGCATGTAAAGCAGGCTGATGCAATTGATATAAGAAGAGGCTGTCACGATATTGTGATTGAAGATATACGCGGTTTTGCAGGTGATGACCTGGTGGCTCTTACTTGCTTAGACGGTGACGATTTAAAAAATTATTCGGTAAAAGGTATGAGCGACGATTTATGCAATATAACTATTCATAATATAAACGGCTGCGCTCTGGATGCTTGTGTCCGCATTCTTTGCCAGGGTAATTCCACTCTTCATGATGTTCTTATAGACGGCATTTGCGATATGTCTGATAAAATAAGCGGAATAAACGGCAGAGGACAACAGGCAATAAGATTAGGCGACAGCCATATTCTATACGGCTCTGATTTAGGCGAGGGAGACAAGTGTTACAACATCACTGTAAAAAATGTCCGTTCACGAGCTGTGTATGCAATGTATTTTGGCGGCAAACCAATTAAAAATTTAGTTTATGAAAACATTGAAACCTTCGACGATGGTGGATATATAGATAACCACTGGGAAATAAATTAGTTGCACAAAAATTTTACATATATTAAACGAGGTGTTAAAATGGAAACTTTAAGCTTTAACCTAAGCAACAAACGCGGAGCGTTTAAACCATTAAATGCCGCATGTGGTGCTCCGTGGCACAAAAGAGGGGTTGTAAATCCAAACAGAAGCAATTTAAGACATTACAAAGAAGCCAGAATTCCTTACTGTCGAAATCACGATCAGGGATTTTCGGTTCATTACGGTCACGACATCAGTAAAATATTCAGATATTTTGATGCCGATGCTTATGACCCTGATTCTTATGACTTTGCATGCACCGATGATACAGTTTTAAAAACCTTAGAAGCAGGAACAGAAATGTTTTACAGATTAGGCGAGTGTATTGAACACGAAATTAAAAAACACTTTACCGTTCCACCTAAGGATTTTAAAAAGTGGGCTGTTATCTGTGAACACATTATAAGACACTATAACGAGGGTTGGGCAGACGGTTTTAAATTAAATATAAAATACTGGGAAATATGGAACGAACCTGACCTGGGTGATATGACCTGGGGAGGAACAAAAGAGCAATTCTTTGAATTTTATATTACTGTTGCAAAACATTTAAGAGAGTGCTTCCCTAATATTAAAATCGGTGGCCCGTCTTTAGCGTGGGACAGAGATTTCTTGCGCGAATTGTTGGACGAGGCAAAAAAAGCAGATGCTCCTTTAGATTTCTTTACATGGCACGTTTATCCGACATCGCCTGAGGTTGTTGTAAGATGGGCAGATGAGTTTAAAGAAATTCTTACTGAAAAAGGCTTCGGAAATGCCGAAAGTATGTTGACTGAATTTAACTTCAGAAGTGATGATAAAAGATTTGATTATTGCCAGAATGCAAGACTTGGCATAAAGGGTGCGGCATTTTTGATGGCTACAATGTCATTGTGCCAGAAAGCTTCATCTATCGATATGCTTTTTTACTATTGCTTGTTACCCAGCTCAAACTGGAACGGTGTTTTTGACTACCATACTTACGCACCTAAAAAGAGCTATTATCCGCTTAAATGGTATGGTATGTTTTACGATATGGATGCCTATATTCCTTGTGAAAATGAGATAGAAAACATCTATACACTCTGCGGTGTGGATAAAGATAACAAAGCTCTTTGTGTTGTTACTTATTATCCTGAATACGACGGCAATCCTGAAAAAGAAATAAGCTTAGATTTCGGAAAAGAAGGAAGTAAATACGAAATCTATCTTTTAGACGGCACTAAAGATGGCGAGTACATAAAAACCACCGATGATTTATCGTTTGTTATCAGAGAAAATTCCTGTATTTTAATTAAAGAAGTTTAATATTAAAGTCCTCTGTTTTTAATAAACAGAGGACTTTTTAACGAAAGTTTTTCGAATTTGTATTTAGTTATTGCAATTTTAAATTTATATGCTATACTGAGTATAAATTTAAACAAATGAGGTGTTATAATGGAAACATTAAGCTTTAATTTAAACAATAAATGCGGTAAGTTTAAGCAGTTAAACGGCGTAGGCGGTGGCCCGACGCCTAAAACTTTTGACTATTATAAAGCTGCCAGAATTCCATACTGCAGAAATCATGATATGGCGTTTTCTACTGCATTCGGAGGTCCGTACAGTCACGACATCAGTAAAATATTTCGCAATTTTGATGCTGATCCTTATGACCCTGCATCATACGATTTTGCAAACACAGACGAATCGATTTTAGCAGTTTACGAAGCCGGAACGGAAATGTTTTACAGACTTGGTGAATGTATTGACCATAGACCTAAAAAGCACTTTACCGCACCACCTGCCGATTTTAAAAAGTGGACCGTTATTTGCGAACACATTATAAAACACTATAACGAAGGCTGGGCAGACGGCTATAATTTAAATATAAAATACTGGGAAATCTGGGGAGAACCGGACTTAGGTGATATGTGCTGGGACGGTACAAAAGAACAATATTTTGATTTGTATATAACAACTGCTAAACATTTAAAAGAGTGTTTCCCGAACATAAAAATCGGCGGTCCGTCTTTGGCCTGGGACAGAGATTGGTTACGCGAGTTTTTAGATGAAGTTAATAAGAAAAATGCTCCGTTCGAATTTTTTACCTGGCATATTTATCCTACTGCAACCGAGACTATTATTAAATGGGCAGATGAGTTTAAAGAAATTCTTACCGAAAAAGGTTTTGGACATATAGAAAGTATTATAGAGGAATTTAACTTCAGAAGCGACAATAAAAGATATGAGTATTGCCTTAATGCACGTCAAGGTATAAAAGGCGCAGCTCTTTTAATGGCTGCAATGTCTGTATGCCAGAAGTCACCTTCTGTTGATATGCTTATGTATTATTCATTAATGCCAAGTATATGGAACGGTGTTTTTGATTTTTATACCTCAGCACCTAAAAAAAGCTATTATACGCTTTTATGGTATGGAAAGTTTTATGATATGGATGCCTATATTCCTTGTGAAAATGAAATAGAAAATATCTATACTCTTTGCGGTGTAGATAAAGATAACAAGGCTCTTTGCGTTGTGACGTATTATCCTGAATACGACGGAAATCCGGAAAAAGAAATATCTTTAGATTTTGGAAAAGAAGGAAGTAAATACGAAATTTATCTATTAGATAGCGCAAAAGATGGAGAATGCATAAAAACTACCGAGGAGTTGTCGTTTGTAATCAAAGAAAATTCCTGCATTTTAATTAAAGAAATTTAATATTAAAACCCTCCGTTATTAACCAACGGAGGGTTGTTTTATAAACCTGCCATAAATAAATATCCTAATGCTAAAATTAAAAGAGTATCATCGCAAGAATTCCATATTAATACTGCTATAATTCCTAAAAGCAACAGGTCATCAGCTTTTAAATTATTTAAATTTATTTTATTGCTTTTGTCATTATTAAAAGGTTTAGGTTCTTTTTTGTTTTGTTGTATGTTCTGAATGTCCTTTTTAACCTCTGAATTATTATACGGTTTTTGCGGAACAACTACCTC
>JAFYXI010000023.1 GCA_017546245.1 Clostridia bacterium
ATTTTTTTTAAAAAAAACTTGCAAAAACGCAGTACTTTTTGATACAATATGTAGTGCGACAAATAAGAGACAGGAAGAAGCATTAGATTTGGCACAAAAAATGGATGCGATGATCGTTCTTGGTGGCAGGAATAGCTCCAACACGCAAAAGCTGTACGACATCTGCAAAGGGGCCTGTCCCGATACCTTCTGCTTAGAGTCTATCAATGAGTTGGGCAGTCTGGACGTGCTAAAAGGCAAACGAGTTGGAATTACTGCAGGAGCCTCTACTCCGGCAGTTATAATAAAGGAGGCTATTAAAAAAATGGAAAATCAAGAACTGAGCTTTGAAACACTATTCGAGGAATCCCTCAAAACTTTAAATACAGGTGATGTGGTTAAGGGTACTGTAATTGAAGTTAGACCTACCGAGGTCATTGTGGATTTACAGGTTAAGCAGGATGGTATCATCCCTGCATCTGAAATTTCTGATGATCCGAGCGTAACAACCGATCAGGTTGTAAAACCCGGCGACGAGATTGAGGTATTCGTTGTTCGTGTTAACGACGCAGATGGTAACATCATGCTTTCGAGAAGAAAGTTAGATGCAATTCAGACCTGGAATGATGTTGTAAAAGCACAAGAGGAAGGAGCAATTCTTTCCGGTAAAGTTGCAAGTGTAGTAAATGGCGGTATCATCGCAATGTATAAAGGTGTTAAGGTGTTTATTCCTGCATCTTTGGCAAGCGACCGCTTTTTAAGTGACTTAAACGAACTCGTTGGTAAAGAAGTTGAATTTAAGTTAATTGATATTAATGAAAAACGCCGTCGTGTAGTAGGCAGCATTAAAGCTGTTATGATGGCTCAGAAAAACGAACTCGAAGCAAAATTCTGGGAAAGTGCAGCTGTTGGCAACAAATACAACGGTGTTGTAAAATCTATAACAAACTTTGGTGCGTTTGTTGACTTAGGCGGAGTAGACGGTTTAGTTCACATTTCTGAACTCAGCTGGCAGAGAATTAAGCATCCGTCCGATGTTGTAAGTGTTGGCGATACTTTAGAAGTTTATATCAAAGATATTAACGCAGAAACCAAGAAAATTTCTCTCGGCTTTAAAAAGGCAGAGGACAACCCTTGGGAAATCGCCAAGAAAACACTTAACGTTGACGACGTAGTTAATGTTAAAATCGTTAGAATGATGCCGTTTGGTGCATTTGCTGAAATTATTACAGGCATTGACGGTTTAATCCATATTTCTCAGATTGCAAACAAGAGAATTGCAAAACCTCAGGACGAGCTTGAAATCGGACAACAGGTTGACGCAAAAATCGTTGAAATCGACTGGGGAAATAAGAAAATCGGTCTTTCTATCCGTGCTCTTTTACCTGAGCCAGCTCCGGTAGAAGCTCCTGCTGAAGAAAAGGCAGAAGAGGAAGAGACACCGGTTCATAAAGAAGAGCTTGGCGCAACTATTGGCGAAGCAGTAGAAGAATAATTGAAATTTTAAAAGAGCTGTTGCAAATGCAACAGCTCTTAATTTTTGCTATAAAGTTATAATTTCTTTTCTGAAACCGGAAGGAGTTTGATTATATCGTTCTTTAAACTTTCTTGAAAAATAAAACTGATCGCAAAACCCCAATTGCTGACTTATTTCTCCAATGGGAATATGTTTTTTTGCAAGTAATTGCTTAGCTTTAAAAAATACTAAATCGTCTATATATTTTCCTATGGTTTTGCCGGTTTCTTTCTTAAATGTTTTTCGTAATTTGCTGTCAGATACGAACAAATCTTTTGATATTTGTTCAACACTTAGGTTTATGCTTGTGTGACGTTTAATATAGTTTATGGTTTTTTCTACTATCTCTGAATATTGTTTTACAAAAATTTCTTCAAAATTATATTTTTTTGCACAATCAGCTACGGTTTTATAAAGTATTGATTTCATTTTTAAAAAATCTATGTAGTCTTCAGAGGTACTGCATTTTAAAATAATGTCAAAATCATCTTTTTCAAAAGGAATTACATAAATGTCGTCTAAATTATCGAGTAAATCGTGTTTGTCTGTTGTGCTTATTGAAAAATGAAAGAAAATTTTTTCTAATTTCGTGCACCCGTATGAAACTATGCAGCCAGCGGGAATAAGATAAGCATTTCCGCCTGTTAGCTCTGTTAATTTACCATTGCATTTTAAATAACCTTTTCCCTCTTTTATATAATAAAGACGAGAAAAATTGTTGCATACTCCATCATTTTTCCAACGTTCATCAAGAAAAACATGTGCGCTGTAATAAACCTCCATATTAAGATTGTTTAGAGTGTTCGTTTTAATTTTTTCGCGCAAACGGATACCGTTTTTTTCATTTTCGTTCATATTAAAACTCCATATTAAATATTTTGTTTGTTTGCTTTATTATAGCATTTTATTAGTTTTAATGTTCAAAAAATACATATATATAATACCATAAAACATAAATAAGTCAAGGGGCGTGCCAAAGCACACCCCTTTAATATTATTCTTTCTTCAGACAATAAATTAAACAGTTCCGGTAACTCTTAATACGCTAACACCGGGAGTAACCTCCCAAACACCTGTTGCAGGATTCTGTTCATACGTTGCGGCAGGAACCGTAATCTGACCGGGATTAGTTGCAAATTCACCTGTTGCTGTGTTATAGGTGTAGTTTGCAGGTTCAGTCCAAAGGGCATCGTTAAAGGTAACAGTAATCGGATTAAGAATCGGATTAAAGGTATCGGTAACGATAGCATTGTCAGTTGCAACAATAGGTGTGTTGCCTGTGTTCTGAATTACAAAGGTGTAGGTTAAAGTTCCGTTTTCTGCTACGGATTCAGGCGAAAGCGACTTGGTTATTGTTAAAAGAGCATCACCGTTAGAACTAATGGTTTCTTCTACAACGATAGGTGAAGAAAGGCCTCCACCGCTAATTGTTGCAGTGTTGGTAATAGTTCCGTCTTCGCCTGCCGGAGCAAATTCATTTGCACGAGCCTGATAGATAATTAATGCATTTCCGCCAGCAGGAACGGTTATTCCGCTAAACACAAGCGGAGGACCGGCTACAACAGCCGGGTCAGCCTGTGGCACACCATCTATAAAATAGCTGACAGAACCCACGATATATTCAAGCGGAACTAAAGTAGATGTTCCAAACTCGTACGCGCCAAGGTCGTCAGAAACAGTAAGACCGGTAAATGCAGTCGCTCCACTGTTCACGATGCTGATTGCATAGGTTACCACATCATCTGGTCGATAGTTTTCGCTGATTGCAGTTTTAGTAGCAGAAAGCACATCAACCAGCTCACCTGTAACAATATTTGAATTTGTTACATTGCCATTATAAGAAAGAGTTGCCTGATTGTAAAATGTTGGCATTATTAAGCCTCCTTTAAATTAAGGGATTCCCTTTAATACATAATATGAAATTAAGTAAAAAATGCCACATAATTTATAATAACTAAAAAAAGAAAGTTTTTTAAAAAAATTACTAAAAAAATGTTGACAATGTATAAAGGCTGTGCTATAATATTGCTTGTTGGTTAAGGAAATTTAATATTTGCTGGTGTAGCTCAATTGGCAGAGCAGCTGATTTGTAATCAGCAGGTTGCGGGTTCAAGTCCCATCACCAGCTCCAAAAAACAGATAATACCGCAAGGTGTTGTCTGTTTTTTTATTTTTGGTGGAGACTTGAACCCTAAGAGGGTTTTTGCTATGTAATTGAGTTATTGACAGCATTTTTCTTTTTTGTTATACTAATTAGCGGACTTTAAATATAACATAATTATGAGGTGTAATATGTCTGATAATAAAAAACTAACCTTTAGTGCAGGTTTAAAAGACGGTATACCTATTGCGCTGGGTTATTTGTCAGTTTCATTTGCTTTTGGTATGAGTGCGGTTTCAAAAGGCTTTCCGCTATGGTCGCCTGTTGTAATATCGCTTTCGAATTTTACCGGAACAGGTCAGTTTGTCGGTGTAGATTTAATGGCGGCAGGCGCTGGACTTTTAGAAATTGCGTTTACGTTGCTTATTATAAATCTGCGCTATCTTTTAATGTCTTTATCGCTTTCACAAAGACTTGAGCCTAATATGAGTCTGTTAAAGCGTCTGGCAATTGCATTTGGAAACACAGATGAGATTTTTGCGGTTTCGATGCAACAGAAAGACCTGCTTAACTATAAATATATGTTCGGAATTATATTAAGCTCATACTTCGGATGGGTCAGCGGAACAGTTGCGGGTGCTTGCGCAAGTAATTTGCTGCCGGCTATGATTTGCTCGGCTCTGGGCATAGCTGTTTATTCAATGTTTATAGCAATAATCGTGCCTCCTGCAAGAAAATACTGGTCTGTGCTGCAAATCGTGGCTATTGCAATTGGTTTAAGCTGTGTATTTTATTGGATACCACCATTTAACAAGCTGTCGAGCGGATGGGCAATTATTATCTGCGGCGTTATTTCTTCAGCGTACGGAGCATACCGATTTCCACTTAAGAGCGACAATTTAGAGGAGGGTGTGCAAAATGAAAACTGAAATGTTAATTATTGCAATTTTGGTAATGGCAACAGTTACATATCTTCCAAGAGTGCTGCCGCTTGCGTTGTTTAAACGAAAAATACAAAATCCGTTTGTACGCTCATTTTTGCTTTATATGCCTTATGGAATATTGGCGGCAATGATTTTTCCTGCTGTATTTTTCTCAACAAACAGTATTATTTCGGCAATATGCGGAGCTGTTATATCGCTGATTTTAGCCTGGAACAAACGCGGACTTTTGACTGTTGCAATCGGCGGAACTTTAGCCGTTTTAATCGCAGAATGGGTTTTGATGTTGGTTAAATAAGTAGTATGAGGGTGCTCTAAAGTGCAGATAGTTATGGTTGATTTTTATTACAGTTTATGATAGTATATAGTTATTATGTTTGGTAAAGGTGAAGATTATGAAAATATATTTAAAAGAAAAAGAAAACTTTTCAAAGGCACTTTCAGATTTTGCTAACAAATTAGGAAGTGCTATATCGCAAGATGACCAATGGACAATTAGGGGATTTATTGATATTTTTAAAAAAATTTATACGATATCAGCAGATACAAAAATTGTTTCAAAAGTCTTAGAAATACATCTTTTTCCGCATTTTTTAGTTTTTGCCGAAGAAAATGGATATGATTTAGAGTTGGCTACTTGTCAAAATTGGTATCCTGACTTGACATTTGTTTCAAAGAGTAATAAGAATATAAAATTTGCAGTTGATTTGAAGACTACATACAGACTGGAAGAATATGAAGGATTTTGTAATGGTTTTACATTAGGTTCTCATGGTGAATATTTTATCAACAGAGATAGTACAAAAAATATTCAATATCCATATAATGATTATAGCGGTCATTTTTGTCTTGGTATTATATATTCAAGAAATATGCTTGATAAATATGAGGAGTTAAAAAAATATACGTTAGAGCAGTTAAATGACATACCGGCAGTTATCGGTCACTTTACTTTTTTTGCTCAAGAAAAGTGGAAAATAGCTAGTGATAAAGGTGGTAGTGGAAATACAGCGAACATAGGAAGTATACAAAAGATTGAAGATATATTAAATGGTAATGGTGTGTTTGCAAAAGCAGGAGAAGAAATTTTTGATGATTATTGGGCTAATTTCGGAAAAATGCAAATTATTGGTGCAAATAAAAAAAGAAAAGCTCTGTCATCTTTTGAAGAGTATATTAAATACAGAGGCTTGTCATCTGAAATTAACAACCCAAAGGCATATAGAAAAAAGGTGAAATAAATGAATGAAAAAGTATATATCCCACCAATTAAAATTCAAGGGATTAAGACAAAACTTGTCCCGCTAATTAAGGATAATGTTTTGTTAGAAAAAGACACCATATGGGTAGAGCCTTTTATGGGTTCTGGTGTGGTTGGTTTTAATATTCAACCAAATAAAGCCATTTTTGCTGACACAAATCCACATATAATAAACTTTTATAATAGTATTAAAGAAAATCATATTGATTCATATATGGTGAGAAATTTTTTGGAGATTGAAGGAAAAAAACTTGAAAAAAAAGATGATGAATATTATTATGAAGTTAGAGAACGTTTTAACGCATACCATTCATCGCTTGATTTTTTGTTTTTGAATCGCTGTTGTTTCAATGGAATGATACGATTTAACAAAGAATATAAATTTAATGTTCCTTATGGGCATAAACCGCAAAGATTTTCTAAAGCATATATTACAAAAATTGTTAATCAGGTAAAATACGTTGAACAAATGATACATACTTCGGATTGGGAGTTTATATGTCAAGATTTTGAAGATACAATAATGTCGGTTTCTTTTCAAAAAGCATTTATATATTGCGATCCACCATATATAGGAAGGTATGTTGACTATTATGATAGTTGGGACTTAAAATCTGAAGAAAGATTAAAAGAACTTCTTGCAAAAAACGATAATCCTTTTATGCTTTCAACGTGGGACTATAACCAGTATAGAAAAAATGAATATATAGATACTTTGTGGGGGTTTTGTCGCAAAATCAACAAAGAACATTTTTATTTTATAGGTGCAAACGAAACAAATAGAAATCAAATGATGGAAGCGCTGTTGGTAAATTACCCATTGAATATGGCACAAAATTATTATAGTACCATTAATGAGCAGCTGAAATTGTGCATTAACTAAAGTTTATGTCCGATACTGTAATAAACATATAATATAAATTCCGTAATATTTAGGATATTATAAAACATTTGCGTTTTGTCGAAAATCAACGAAACCTACGAGAAAAGGCAGAAACGAATTCAATCGTTTCTGCCTTTTTTAATTATTGTCCTTTAGAGTACATCCCCATACGACAATTTTTTTATCTATTTATCCATCGGATACACAAGTCCAATTTGTTTTCTTATAAAGTCCATCTGTTCAATTATTTTAATACTTTCGTCAAGCGGCAGGATTTCGCTTTGGTTTTTGCCGTTGTTTATGCAGGTGCATACCTCGCGGATTTCGCCCTCGAAGCCGTTGCCGTCATATGCCAAAGAAAGCGTTTTTTCGTTGCCACCGGAGCGGACAACGAGTTTATCAGCCTGATAAAATTCGGGTATGTATATTGAGCCTTTTGTGCCGTAAATATATGCATCGGCAGGCTTTTCAAGCTTTGTGGCAGAAGATAAGGCTGCTATTGCACCGCTTTTATATTTTAAAAGCATTTGAGTGTGCAGGTCAACGCCATTATCTATATTCGCAAAAGCGGATATAGATTGAGGGTTATCGTCGAATACAACCGATGCTAAATGCAGAGCGTAAACACCTACGTCTAAAAGAGAACCGCCGGCTAATTCGTTTTTGAAAAGCTTGGGGTCTTCGTCGCATTCAATAGAGTAGCAGAAATCGGCGTTCATCCCCATAACTTCGCCAATTTCACCGCTGTCTATAATAGCTTTAGCCTCTTTAATAGCCGGTAAAAATCTTGTCCACATAGCCTCCATTAAAAACACACCGTTTTTTTCGGCGCAAAGCTTTAATTCCTTTGCCTGCTTTGCATTTACACATAAAGGCTTTTCGCATAGTACGTGTTTTTTTGTGTTTAAAAATATTTCTGCACAGGATTTATGAAAAGGATGTGCTGTCGAAATATATACAGCATCTATTAACGGTGATGCCGCCATTTCTTCATAGCTTGAAAATGCATTTGGTATATTAAATTCAGATGCAAATTCTTCAGCTCTTTCTTGCGAACGCGAGGCTACGGCTGCAAGCTCTGCCGTATCTACATTACCTATTGCTTCTGCAAATTTATGTGCAATAACACCGGGACCTGCAATGCCCCATCTTATTTTGCTCAATTAAGTCAACCTCTTTCATATTAGTTTTAATACAGGCACATTTTATCATATATTTTAATTGTTTACAATATTTTTTCATAAAACATCAAATTTTAGACAATGTGACAGTTGCTTTTTTTGGAATTTAGTACTATAATAATATTATCTATGTTATAAAGGGGTGATAGCTTGTTTAACTTTATTAAAGAAGAGGTGCGTGCGATTAAAGAGCGCGACCCTGCTGCAAGAAATGCTTTTGAAATTATTTTTATGTATTCGGGGTTTCACGCAGTCTGTTGGCATAGGCTGTCACATTGGCTTTATGTTCATAAAAGATATTCTTTGGCGAGATATGTTTCGCAAAGCTGTCGCTTTTGGACGGGTATTGAAATACATCCAGGTGCAAAGATAGGAAAGGGACTTTTTATCGACCACGGTATGGGAGTTGTTATTGGCGAAACTACCGAGATTGGCGATAATGTTACCATATATCAGGGCGTAACCTTAGGCGGTACGGGTAAAGAAACGGGCAAACGTCATCCGACCATAGGCAACAATGTTATGATTGGCTGCGGTGCAAAGGTATTGGGTCCGTTTTATGTGGGCGATAATTCAAAGATTGCATCTAATGCAGTTGTATTAAGTGAAGTGCCTGCAAACTCTACCTGTGTGGGTGTTCCTGCAAGGGTTGTTAAAATAAACGACCAGAGAATCGGTCCTCAGGATCTTGACCAGATTCACGTTCCTGACCCGGTTGCACAACAGCTCGGATCTATGGAAGATCGCATTGCACAGCTTGAAAAAATGTTACAGAAAGTTGAGGAAAAACAAGATGAAAATATATAATACTCTTACAAGACAAAAAGAAGATTTTAAACCGATAGAAGAGGGTAAGGTACGCATGTATTCGTGCGGACCTACCGTTTATAACTATTTCCATATCGGAAACGCACGTCCGTTTATTATTTTTGATACACTTCGCCGTTATCTTGAGTATTCAGGTTATGACGTTAAATTTGTTCAGAACTTTACAGATATCGATGATAAAATGATTAACAAGGCAAACGAGCTTGGAATTACGGTAAAAGAGCTTGCAGACCAATATATTGCAGAGTATTTTACCGATGCCGAAGGTCTTAATATCGGAAAGGCTACAGTTCATCCAAAAGCTACCGAAAATATTGATGCTATTTTGGCAATTATCGAAAAGCTTATAAATAAAGGCTATGCATACGAAACATCTGATGGTGTGTATTTTGATACACGTAAGTTCAATGAATACGGTAAACTCTCAAAGCAGCCTTTAGAAGACTTAGAAGCCGGTGCAAGAATTGATGTTGACGAGGGCAAAAAGCATCCGGCAGACTTTGCTTTATGGAAAAAGAAAAAAGAGGGCGAACCTTTCTGGGAGAGTGCGTGGGGCGATGGACGTCCCGGCTGGCATATTGAATGCTCTGCTATGGTTAATAAATATCTGGGCGAATCAATCGATATTCACTCAGGTGGTCAGGATTTAATCTTCCCGCACCACGAAAACGAAATTGCACAGAGCGAAGCAGCTAACGGGAAGCCGTTTGCACGTTACTGGATGCATAACGGATATATAAACGTTGATAATGAAAAAATGTCAAAATCAAAGGGTAACTTCTTTACTGTTCGTGACGTTTCTAAAAAGTACGATTACGAGGTTATTCGCTTCTTTATGCTGTCAGCACATTACAGAAGTGCAATTAACTTCTCTGATGAGCTTTTAGCGCAATCAAAGGCAGGTCTTGACCGCCTTTACAACTGCTTATATAACCTTGATTTTATTGCAAGCAAGGCTAAAAAAGCAGATATTTCTGCTGACGAGCAAAAGGTGTTGGAAGAAATATTCAAGCACAAAGAGCAGTTTAAAGCGGCAATGGATGACGACTTAAATACTGCCGATGCAATTGCTGCATTGTTTGATTTAGCAAGAAGCATAAATTCAAATGTAAGTGCCGATTCATCACCTGAGTTAATTGCTAAAAGCGCAGAGCTTTTGCGTGAACTTGGTGCAGTTTTGGGAATATTTACTAAAACTCAGGAGGATACTTTAAGCGACGATGCTAAAGCCTTGATTGAAAAACGTAAACAGGCACGTGCTGACAAAGATTGGGCACTTGCAGACAGCATTCGTGATGAGTTAAAAGAAATGGGCATTGAGCTTGAAGACACCCGTCAGGGAGTTAAGGTTCATATTATCTCTAAGGCTTAATCTGAAAGGTAGGCTTTGATATATGGATATATCTAACATTGTGCCGGAAGGGCTGGCTGTGTCGCCTCGTGAATATTCACCTTTAGCATTGGCTTTTATAGGTGATGCGGTGTACGAAGTTTATGTTCGTGCCAGAATTTTAGCAGAAGCGAACACAAGTGCAAATGTCCTGCATAAAAAGGCAATCGGCTATGTAAAAGCCGGAGCACAGGCTGTGGCTGCTAAACGGATAATGGAAAGCTTATCTGATGACGAGCTTGCGGCATTTAAGCGTGGTCGCAATGCAAAATCTGCAACCGTTCCCAAAAATGCAGATGTTACCGATTATCGCTATGCAACAGCACTCGAGGCGCTGTTTGGTTATTTGTATCTTTCGGGAGAAACTGAGCTTTTAAATAAAAGAATGCAAGAGGCATTCGAACTGACGGTTAAAGAGAGTTAATAATTTTTACAATATATAAGCAAAGGGGATTGTATTTGTGGATAACAAAAGAGCAATTGAATTAGAAATCATTGCAAACCGCATACGCAAAGACGCACTTACAGCTGTATACAGCGCGTCTGCCGGACATCCGGGCGGTTCGTTGTCAATAGCAGACGTTTTGGCGGTGCTTTACTTTGAGGTGATGAATGTAGACCCTAAAAATCCGAAAGACCCTGACCGTGACCGTTTTGTACTGTCTAAGGGTCATGCTGCGCCGGCTCTTTACGGTGTGCTTGCTGAGCGCGGATATTTTCCGGTCGAGGATATGCCGACATTCAGAAAAATCGGCAGCTATCTTCAGGGGCATCCCGATATGAAGGGTGTTCCGGGTGTTGATATGTCTACCGGTTCGTTAGGTCAGGGCGTATGTGCAGCAAACGGAATGGCATTAGCGGCTAAGATAGATAAAAAAGATTACCGCGTTTATACCATCTTAGGTGACGGTGAGCTTGAAGAAGGTCAGGTGTGGGAGGCGGCTATGTATGCTCCTCACTACAAGCTTGACAATTTAACTGCGTTTGTTGACTTTAACGGTCTTCAGATTGACGGTGATATTAAAGAGGTTATGTCACCTCTTCCGATTGACAAAAAGTTTGAAGCTTTCGGATGGAATGTTATGGTTGTAGATGCTCACGATATAATCAAGCTTTACGAAGCAATTTGTGCGGCAAAAACAGTTAAAGAAAAGCCAACTATGATTATTTTAAAGAGTATAAAGGGCAAGGGTGTTTCGTTTATGGAAAACAACCCTGCTTGGCACGGCAGTGCGCCTAACGAAGAGCAGTACAATCAGGCAATAGCTGAGCTTGATGCACAGATAAAAGAGCTGGAGGTGCAGTTAAATGGGTAAGGTAGCAACACGCGAGGCTTACGGTCTTGCTTTGGCTGAATTTGGTGATACATACGATTTTGTTGTTTTGGATGCAGACCTTTCTAAATCTACAAAGACAGATACATTTAAGAAAAAGTTCCCTGAAAGATTTTTTAATACAGGAATTGCAGAGGCTAATATGATGTCGACTGCAGCAGGCTTAGCTGCTTGCGGAAAGACCGTATTTGCAAGCTCGTTTGCAATGTTTGCGGCAGGCAGAGCTTTTGAGCAGATAAGAAACTCTATCTGCTATCCTAAGCTTAACGTAAAAATCGGTGCAACACATGCCGGAATTTCTGTCGGCGAAGATGGTGCAACCCATCAGTGCTTGGAAGATATTGCTCTTATGCGTTCCCTTCCGAATATGACAATTATTAATCCTGCCGATGCTACAGAAGCTGTTTGCGCAGTAGAGGCGGCGCTTAAAATTGACGGACCTGTATATTTAAGATTCGGTCGTTTAGCCGTTCCTGAAATGTTTGAACGTGCAAACTACAAGTTTGAACTGGGTAAGGGTGTAGAATTAAAAGACGGAAAAGATGTTACAATCGTAGCAACCGGTTTGATGGTTCCTGAAGCTTTAGAGGCTCAGAAAATCCTTTCAGAAAAGGGAATAAGTGCGAGAGTTATAAATATTCACACAATTAAACCGATTGACCGTGATATTTTAGTTAAAGCGGCAAAAGAAACAGGCGCTATAGTAACCGCAGAAGAGCACAATGTTATCGGCGGTTTGGGAAGTGCAGTTGCAGAAGTATTGTGCGAAGAATGCCCTGTTCCGATGAGAAGAGTAGGTACTCAGGATGTGTTCGGACAATCAGGAAAACCTGCACCGCTTCTTGAAATGTACGGCTTGACTGCGGCAAATATTGCAAAGCAGGCTGAAGAAGTTATTAAACTCAAAAAATAAATGATGTTATGTAAAGCACTAAAAAAGACAGTAAAAAACTTGTTTTTTACTGTCTTTTTGTTTAGGGATAGCAAAAGACAATTAAAAAAGAAAAACATCGGTTTTAGACGATGTTTTTCCAAATTAATATATTAAATACTTAATTTTTAACAGTTAACTTATGTTTTTTTGTTAATAATATTATTTTTGTCTTTTGCGCTCTGGGCAATTTTAACATCCCTTATTTATTTTCAGCATTTACCATATCAACATACTTAACTAATTCTTCTACCATTTCGTCAGCAACAAGCTTTCCTAATTCAGGGGTAGCAAGCTCCGGAAAGCCCATAACTCCAACCTCGATTTCAGGTCTCTGAAAGATTTCCTCAACAACATACGGATGGTCAATCTTTTTCTGACTTGTTGCATACCAGTCAGGGTCAGTACGCATCATTTTTGCTGAATACGGCTCGTCTATGCAAACATCGTCCTGAACCAAATCAGGTCTCCAGTGCATCATAAGAGCTGTTTCTACCTGACCTGCGTGAATATCGCGCTCAGGCTGCTGATTAAATAAATCAAGCCAGGTCTGAGAAAGCTCAAAGCACTCAATCATCGAAATGGTTACTTCTTTGGCAATTTGTTTATCACGTCTTAAAAGCATCTGAAGAGCGCTCTTAACAGCTATAGTATTGTCTGTTCCGCCATGACCTAAGAAAATTATAACATTTTTAAATCCTGTGCGTATAAATTCAGAACAAATCTCGGTAAGATATGTAGCAAATACGTTAGGATTAATGTTAATTGTACCTGTTAATTCACCGCCAGAAAATGAATAGTTAACTGACGGTGCAACAACTGCATTTAAGCGGTCGCCTGCCTGAATAAGCGGCTGAACTGCCATATGTATATCGGTAGTGAGTGGAAGATGATAACCGTGCTGTTCAACAATAGCAACGGGAATTATTATAGTTTTACAGGTTTTAAGTGTTTCTTTAAGGTCGCGAACACTCATTTCGTTAAGAAAATATGCCATAATTATTCTCCTCTTAATATTAAATTATATGTCAAGATATTATCATAAAAAAGCATATTTTGTCAACATACAGATTTTGATAAACTAATACAGGATTTACTTATTTACAGCCTTATCAATGCCCTCTAAAGCTAACTCAACAGAACGCGCACCCTCTGCTAACGATGCAATGTTAGGCAGTGACGGATTTTCTAAAAGCTCGGTAAAATATTTAAGCTCGTTGTAGTATCCGCCAAGACTTGAAATATTACCGCTTCCGGCAGTTCCTATATTAGCTATGTCAAGCTCAGGTGTAAACTTTCCGCCCTCGGCAGGATAAACAATAAACTCGTCAAGACCGGAATCGTAATATACGGTTGCTTTTTCAAATCTTACGCAGAATGCCATAGTAAATCTGAAATCGGCAGGGTAGTTCCAGCAGCCTTCGGCAGTTAAAACGGCATCGTCATAGATGTAAGCGGTCATCATATATTCGGTAAGACCGGCCTTTTCTTCAATGCCAACAGCTTTAACATCTTTAGGCTCGCCCATTAAGTACCTCATAATGTCAACATCGTGAACGTGAAGGTCTAAAGCCATACCGCCGCTTTTTTCTGCATCGTGAAGCCAGCCCTCCCAAGCCCATTCAGGACGCGGAGAAAGTCTTTTAAACGAACCGCTGATAAGCTTTCCGTATGTGCCTTTTTCTTTTACATCTTTGAGCCATGCGTATTGATCCCAAAAACGAATAACCTGACCAACCTGAACGATTTTTCCGGTTTCTTTCTGAACCTTTAAAAGATTTTCAGCTTCTTCTTTGCTGCGGCAAAGAGGTTTTTCAACAAACACATGACGGTCGTTTTTCATTGCCATAACAGCATATTTTTCGTGAAGGTATGTAGGCAGGCAGATGTCAACAAAGTCAACATTTTCTGCTTTGATTAAATCTTCGCCGTCAGCATATATTTTAGCACCGAACATATCGGCGATTTCCTTTGCATATTCGCTTCTTAAATCTGCAACGGCAACAACTTCTACCTTGTCAGCTAAAGCCTTATAGCAGTTAGCGTGCATTGTGCCCATAAATCCGCAACCAATTAAACCAACTTTTAACATAATAAATCAATCCTTTCTTATTTTCTTCCTAAAATTTTGTCCATTGAATTTGATGTGTTATACAAAATTGTTTCAGGATAAAGTGCATACGGCGGCAGCATTTCTGCAGTTACCCATCCTTCATAGCCAATGTCGTCCAAAGCTTTTTTTACAGCAACATAGTCAACATTTCCTGCTAAGAGATCAACGAAGCCGCTTAATGTGCCGATTTCGCGTTTGTAATCTTTAAAGTGAATCTTTTTAATTCTTTTATTTAAAATTTTAATCCAATGCTCAGGATAACCGCTGTATACAACGTTACCAACATCAAAATATGAGCATACATAAGGTGAACCAACCTTATCAATCATATCACGCATCTCTAAAGGTGAAAGCAAGAATTTGTTCCACACGTTTTCGATACAAAGCTCTACTTTAAATTTTTCTGCAATCGGAGCGAGCTCTTTTAAAGCAGCTAAGCAACGGTCGTATGCTACATCGTATTCAACAACATCGCTGCCCGGTTCAAAATCGACGCCAACAGCACCCGGAACAACCAAAATGCTCTGACAGCCGAGCCAGGAAGCAATTTCTAACTGTTTTTTTGTAATTTCAATTGCTTCACGTCTTACCTCTTCGCTGTTTGCTGTGTAGTTTTTCTGCCAGTATAATCCGCTGGCAACGCTATAAAGCTCGATGCCTGCATCTTTTGCATATTGCTTAACCTTTTCCATATCCTCTTTAGTAGATTTTAAACTAACTTCACCCTCTGTGTCAAGTGCAACCTCAACACCTTCAAATCCTGCATCTTTGGCAAGCTCGAAGCATTTTTTTAAGCTCGGCTCTGCAAAAGACCATATACTAATACCTTTTTTCATAGTTTTTACCTCCTTGATTTTTAGTTAATTTTATGATAAAATAAATATGCTTTAATATGAATACATTTTTTTATTCTTAAAGTACAATTTTGTAAACGAGATGATTATATGAAATCAAATTATGTAAAACATAAAATTGCAAATTTAATAAGCATAAACAAGATTGTTACCATACATTATTACGAGCTGGATAAGAGCTTTAACTATGATGGCGAAAGTCACAATTTTTGGGAAATGGTGTATGTTGATGCAGGTCAGGTGGACATAAGGGCAAACAACCGTGAGTATTGCTTAAAGCAGGGTGATATAGTTTTTCACAAGCCAAACGAGTTTCACGCGATAAAGGCAGATGGCAAAACTGCAGCTAATGTTTTTGTAATAACGTTTGTATGCTCATCAGAAGCAATGAAATTCTTTAAAAACAAGGTAACGGCTGTGCCGGCAAAACTAAAAAAATATATATCTACTATTATAGAAGAAAGCGAGCAGACATTTAATTTAATGTCTGTAAGTGATGTAAAATTGCAGATGAAAGCAGATTCGCCGATTGGCGGTCAGCAGATGATAAGAACACACCTAGAGCAGTTTTTGATTATGCTTATAAGAAGTGAACAAAAATCAGACGGAATCAGAATTTTCCCTACAAAAGAGAGTATGGAAAATCATCTGGTAAGTCAGATGATTCAGATGATTGACGACAGCCTTTACGGTAAAATAACTGTTGAAGAAATATGTACAGCTTTAAATTATTCGCGTGCATATCTTTCAAAAATTTTTAAAGCATCATCGGGATATACAATTTTAGAATATACACTTTTGCGCAAAATTCAGGAAGCAAAAAAACTGATACGCGAAGATACTTATAATTTTTCTCAGATATCAGATAAACTTGCTTTTGACAATCCTCATTATTTTTCGCGAGTGTTTAAAAGAATTACAAATATAACACCAAGCGAGTATAAAAAATCGGTTAAAAATCCGTAAATATCAGGGTTAAAAGGTTTTTGAAAAATTTTACTTTCTTTTTTCGTAAAAATTATGTATAATAAATATAGATTGGCGGTGATAAGCTTGAGCGAGGCATTTAAACGAACAGAGCGGCTTTTAGGAAGTGCGGCTATGGATGAACTTAAAAGCTCTGAAATTTTATTGTTCGGAGTCGGCGGAGTAGGCAGCTTTGTGGCAGAAGCCTTAGTGCGTTCAGGAATTGGCAACATTACGTTAGTTGACAACGATAATGTATGCGTAACAAACATAAACCGTCAGCTTCACGCAACTGTTCATACGGTGGGAAGACCAAAGACCAAAGTTATGAGCGAACGGCTTTTATCAATTAATCCGGAGTGTAATGTTCGAACGGTTGAGCATTTTTATCTGCCGGATGATGATGGCGGAATAATCACAGATAAATACGATTATATAATAGATGCGATTGACACAGTAAGTGCCAAAATAGATATTGTTATAAAGGCACAGGCGTTGGGTATTCCTATTATAAGCTGTATGGGAACGGGCAACAAACTGCATCCCGAGCGGCTTGAGCTTTCAGATATTTTTGAAACCTCGGTTTGTCCCTTGTGCAGGGTAATGAGAACGGAGCTTAAAAAACGGGGTGTAAAAAAGCTTCGTGTTGTATATTCAAAAGAACAGCCTATCGTACCTAAATATGATGAAGAACAAGAAAACAGCAGAAAAAAAGCACCCGGCAGTACTGCTTTTGTACCGTCGGCAGCAGGCTTGATTATTGCTTCAGAGGTAGTTAATAATCTTACAAACGACTTAAGATAATTGCTTTAATAAACAAATCAGGAGGAAAATATGGAACAAAATTTTACCGAACAAAATATAACGCACGCTCTTGAAAAAAACTATATGCCTTATGCAATGAGTGTTATAATTTCGCGTGCGATTCCTGAAATAGACGGTTTTAAGCCGTCGCACAGAAAACTGCTTTATACAATGTATAAAATGAATCTGCTTACGGGCAACCGCACAAAATCGTCAAACGTTGTGGGACAGACTATGAAATTAAATCCGCACGGCGATATGGCGATTTACGAAACAATGGTGCGCTTAACACGCGGTAACGGAGCACTTTTGCATCCTTTGGTTGATTCAAAGGGTAACTTTGGTATGCAGCAATCGCGTGATATGGCATTTGCGGCACCGCGTTATACAGAGGTTAAGCTTGATTCGATATGTAGTGAAATATTCAGCGATATAGACAAAAATACTGTCGATTTTACAGATAACTACGACGGCACAATGAAAGAACCGACGCTGTTACCTACAACATTTCCTAATATTTTAGTTAATCCCAATCAGGGAATAGCGGTAGGTATGGCATCTAACATTTGCAGTTTTAACTTAAATGAAATATGTAATACAACAATTGCGTTCTTAAAAGACCCTGAATGTGACCTTAAAAGAACTTTAATTGCTCCTGATTTTTCAACCGGCGCACAGCTTATTTATAAAGAAAGCGAAATTGACACAATATTTAAAACAGGTCGCGGAAGCTTTAAGCTTCGTGCATGCTATCAGTACGATAAGAAAAACAATTGCATCGAAATTACCGAAATTCCTTACACCACAACGGTTGAAGCTATAATCGATAAAATTGTTGAGATGGTAAAACAGGGTAAGTTAAAGGATATTTCAGATGTCCGTGACGAAACCGACTTAAAGGGTTTAAAATTAACGCTTGATTTAAAAAGAGGAGTAGATGCCGAAAAGCTTATGGCTCGTCTTTACAAGCAGACACCTTTAGAGGATTCGTTCAGCTGTAACTTTAACATATTAATTGACGGTGCTCCTCGTGTTATGGGTGTCAGAGAGATTTTAGATGAGTGGAGCAAATTCCGCTTAGGCTGCATAAAACGCCGTTTGGAGTTTGACCTTGATAAAAAGAATCACCGCCTGCATCTTTTGCTGGGACTTGAAAAAATCCTGATGGATATAGACAAGGCGATTTCTATTATCCGAAATACCGAAGAAGAGGCACAGGTTGTTCCGAATCTTATGTCAGGCTTTGGAATAGATGCAATTCAGGCAGAGTTTATCGCCGAAATTAAGTTGCGTCACTTAAATAAAGAGTATATTTTAAATCGTTTAAAAGATATAGATTCTTTAAAGAAGGATATAAACGATTTGCAGAAAACTCTTGCAAGCAATGTTGCAATGAAGCACATAATAATTCGCGAACTTGAAGGAATTATGAAAAAATTTGGCGCAGAGCGCCGCACTCAGATTATATCAGAAGATGATGTTATAGAGGTTGTAGAAGAAAGCTTTGTAGAAGACTATAACCTTAAAATGTTCTTAACCGAGCAGAATTACTTAAAGAAAATATCTTTAGTATCACTTCGTGCAAGCTCTGACCAGAAATTAAAAGAAGATGACAGAATTATTTGCTCCTGTGAGTGCTCGAACCGTGATGAAGCATTATTCTTCAGTAATAAGTGCAACGTATATAAAATGAAAATTAATGATATTCCTGACTGCAAGGCAAGTGTTCTGGGAGAATATCTGCCGAATCTTTTGGGAATGGAAACTGACGAAAAAATAGTTTATATGGCAGTTACAGACGGAAAATATGCAGGTAATATGTTGTTCTGTTTTGAAAACGGAAAAATGGCAAAAGTTCCTTTAGAAAGCTATGCCACAAAAACAAACCGTAAAAAGCTTACCAATGCATATTATGCAAAATCACCGCTTGCATCTGTGCGGTATTTGGCGGCAGATACTGAGCTTGTTGTATTTAGCAGCATAAATAAGGTATTAATTTTTGATACTGCTAAAATTCCTTTAAAGACAACCAGAAGTACGCAGGGGGTTCAGGTAATGACTCCTAAGAAAGGAAGCGTAATAGCAAAGGTTGTAACACTTGATGAGGTAACATTTACCGAGTTTGATTATTACAGAACCAAAAATATTCCTGCGCGTGGTTCGTATTTAAAAGACGATGATGTGCAGGGTGAGCAGATTTCGTTGCTGTAAAAAACAAAGAGTTGCTGCAATTTAATGCAGCAACTCTTTGTTTTATGTCGAATATACAAGATAATATCTTGTTGACGATGCCAAAGATTTTGTTTATAATATAATAAACGTATATTTGTACCAAAAGCAGAAAGGAGGGCGAAAAATGGATAAAGAGCGATTGTCGAACATTCCCGAAGAGCCGGGGGTTTATCTTATGAAGGATAAAACGGGCAAAATTATCTATGTCGGAAAAGCCAAAATATTAAAAAACAGAGTGCGCCAGTATTTTCAGAATCAGGAGCGTCACGCGCCGAAAGTGCGTGCGATGGTAAGCAATATCCACGATTTTGAATATATAATTACCGACAGCGAATTAGAGGCTCTTATTTTAGAATGTAACCTTATAAAAAAATATCGCCCTTACTATAATATACTGCTTAAAGATGATAAAAACTACCCGTACATAAAGGTTACGATTCAAGAGGATTATCCCAAAATTTTTCTGTCGAGAAAAATGCTTAAAGACGGTGCAAAATATTTCGGACCGTACACATCAAGTGCTGCCGTGCGTGAGGCAATTGATATGGTAAGTAAATTGTATAAAATACCTGTCTGCAACATAAAGCTTCCTCGTGATATGGGTAAAAAAAGAGCATGCTTAAATGCACACATCGGTCAATGTATTGCTCCGTGTGAGAAATGCATTTCAAAACAGGATTATAAAAAAATTATATCTGATGCATGCAGCTTTTTAGACGGAGACCACGATGTGCTTATAGCAGACCTGGAACGTGATATGTATGCCGCATCGGACGAGATGGAGTTTGAAAAAGCGGCAATATACAGGGATAAATTAGAAAGCATTAAAAAAATTGATGAAAGGCAAAAGATTATATCAGAGCGTCAAGCAGATGAGGATGCAATCGGATTTTACCGTCAGGAAAACAAAACCTTTGCAGAGGTATTCTTTATCCGCAGAGGAAGACTGCTGGGCAGGCATCTTGCAATATTGGACAAGACTAAAGATTTGTCGGAAAATGAAATAACGGCAGATTTTTTAAAACAGTTTTATCACGAAGCAAGCTATATACCCAAAAATATTTATGTTCAATATGACTGTGACGAGCTTGATTTGATTTCTCGGTGGCTTACAGGCAAAAAGGGGCAAAAGGTATTGGTATCTTGTCCGAAACGCGGAGAAAAGAAAAATATAGTTGAAATGGCATATAAAAACGCACGACAGGCGGCAGTTGATTACATATTAAAAAGGTCAGACACCAAAAAAAGCATAAGCAAAACTATTTTAAAGTTAAAAGAAGAGCTGGCGTTGCCTGCACCGCCTTACAGAATTGAATCTTATGATATATCAAACACAAGCGGCGCCGACAGCGTGGGTACGATGGTGGTTTTTGTTGACGGTCAGCCTGCAAAAAGATTTTACCGAAGATTTAAAATCGAAACAGTTGAGGGCAGCGACGATTATAAAAGTATGTCAGAGGTTATTTATCGACGTTTTAAAAATGCCCGCGAAGAAGAATTGCTTATTGAAAAAGGTGAGCTGTTAAAAGAAAATGCAAAATTTCTTCCTAAGCCTGACTGCATATTTTTAGATGGCGGAAAAGGACATTTAAGCGTAGTTTCAGAGCTTATGGAGCTGCTCGACCAGGACATTGCGCTATTCGGTATGGTAAAAGACGAAAAACACAGAACACGTGCGTTAATTAATGTAAATAACGAAGAAATTGAGTTTAAAAAATCATCAGAGTCGTTTGCGCTTATCACGCGCATACAAGATGAAGTGCATCGTTTTGCAATTGATTACCATAAAAAGCTGCGCAAAAAAACCATGACCGGTTCTGTTTTAGAAGAAATCGAGGGAGTAGGGCCTCAAACCAGAAAAAAAATAATGAAACATTTTAAAACAATTTCGGCGGTTAAAAGTGCCGAAAAAGCTGATATTATGCAGATTTCTGGCATGTCAGAAAAAACAGCAGAAAATATTTACAATTTTTTTGCTAAAAAAACTTGAAATTTTCTTGATTTTATAGTATACTTTGTGATAATGTAGGTGTAAGAACTACAATATGTTGTGCATTATAATGAAGAGAAAAGAAGGGTGAAATATGCGGATAGTTGTGGATGCCTATGGCGGAGACAATGCCCCGTCAGAAGTTATAAAAGGCTGTGTTATGGCAGCAAACGAGCTTGATGTTCAGATTATTTTGACAGGAAAAGAAGAAGAGATAGCCGAACTTTTAAAAAATGAGAGCTATCCAAAAGAAAAAATTTCAATAAAAAATGCAGAAGAAGTAATAACAAACGATGACAGTCCGGTAAGTGCAATAAGAACCAAAAAAGATTCGTCTATGGTTGTTGCTCTTAATATGGTTAAAGAAAAAGAAGCGGATGCTATGGTTTCTGCAGGTAATACCGGTGCATATTTTGCAGGCGCATTCCGCATTTTAGGAAGAATTAAAGGTGTAAAAAGACCGGCTTTGGCGACTTTTGTACCCAATATTGTTTCGGGCAGTATTGCTCTTGATGTTGGCGCAAACACAGATTGTAAGCCTGAGCATCTGGTGCAGTTTGCACGCATGGGTTCGCTGTATGCCGAGCACGTTTTAAAAATCGAAAATCCGCGTGTTGGTCTTGTAAATATAGGCGCAGAGTCAGGCAAAGGCGATGAACTTTCTAAGACTACATACCAGCTTCTTTCTGAAAGCAATATTAATTTTACCGGTAATATAGAGGCTCGCCAGATTCCGTTTGGTGATGCTGATGTTATAGTTTGCGACGGATTTGTAGGAAACGTAATATTAAAGCTTATGGAGGGCGAAGCTCAGGCTTTGTTCGGAATGCTTAAAGAGGTTTTTGTTAAAAACATTTTAACCAAGCTTTCGTATTTAATATTAAAACCCGGACTTCGCAATTTAAAGAAAAAAATGGATTATGCCGAATACGGCGGAGCACCGATATTGGGAATAGACGGTGTAGTTATTAAAACGCACGGAAGTGCTAAAGCAAAGGCTTTTTACAATGCGGTAAAAAGTGCGGTTGTTTTTGCAGAATCAGGTGTGATTGAAAAAATCAAATCACAGCTGACAGAGCAAGAGGAGGAATAAAATAAATGAATGCTAAGGTTATCGGCGTGGGCAAATATCTGCCTGAGCGAATCTTAACAAATTTTGATCTTGAAAAAATGGTAGATACATCAGATGAATGGATTACCAAAAGAACAGGAATAAAAGAACGTCACATTGCCCGTGATGATGAGTTTGCAACAGATATGGCAATTGTTGCCGGCAAAGAGGCAATAGCAGATGCAGGTCTTAGTGCAGAAGATATTGAGCTTGTTTTGGTTTCGACTGTTTCGGCAGGACTTGTTACACCAAACGTATCGTGTCAGGTTCAGAAAGGCATCGGAGCGGTAAATGCGGCAGCAATTGATATGAATACTGCTTGCTCAGGATTTGTTTCGGCGATGATTATTGCACAGCAGTTTATAAAGGCTGGGGCTTATCGCAATATTTTAGTTGTAGGCAGCGATACCATGTCTAAGTATACCGACTGGGAAGACCGTACCTCTTGCGTACTTTTCGGTGATGGTGCTGGTGCGGCTGTTGTTACTGCGTGTGATGACGGTGACGGTATTTTAGCTTTTGAAATGGGAGCAAACGGTGAAAAGGGTGATGTGCTGTCTATCCCGAGCCTTGAGTTCTCTGATGAAGATATTGAGCGTCGAGGCGGTGAGAAAAAGCGCACCTTCTGGATGGATGGCAGCGAGGTATTTAAGTTTGCCGTTCGCATTATGGGCGAGTCAATGCTCAGAACGCTCGAAAAGGCAAATATGTCAATTGATGATCTTGATTTACTTATACCGCATCAGGCAAATATCAGAATAGTAGACGGCTCTGTTAAAAGACTTAACTTAGCACCTGATAAGGTTTTTGTAAATATCGAAAAAACCGGTAATATCTCAAGTGCTTGTGTTCCTGTTGCACTTTGCGAGGCTATTAAAGAAGGCAAAGCAAAAAAAGGCGATACAATAGGCTTGGTCGGTTTTGGCGGTGGTTTAACCTGGTCATCTTTAGTGATGAAAATTTAATTTGGAGTGTGAACATATGAGCAAAACAGCATTTTTGTTCTCCGGTCAGGGTGCGCAGACGGTTGGTATGGGTAAAGAGCTTGCCGAAAGCTTTTCAGTAGCTAACGAGGTTTTTGATACAGCAAGCGAAGCACTCGGCATGGATATGAAAAAAATGATTTGGGAAAGCGATGAAGAAACTCTTAAAATAACTGAAAATACACAGCCTGCAATTGTTACTATGAGTATAGCGGCTCTTCGTGTGTTAGAGCAGGAGGGTGTTAAGGCAGATGTAGTAGCAGGCTTAAGTCTGGGTGAATATTCTGCACATGTTGCAGCAGAATCGGTAGATTTTGCTGATGCTGTAAAATTAGTAAGAAAACGCGGTAAATATATGCAGGAAGAAGTTCCTGTCGGTAAGGGTGCAATGGCAGCTGTTATGGGAATGGAGGATGCAGCGGTATATGCCGTTTGCGAAAAAGCAAAAGAGTTTGGAATTGTATCTCCGGCAAACTTTAACTGCCCCGGTCAGATAACGGTAGCAGGTGAAACGTCCGCTGTTGAAAAGGCTTGCGAAATTGCAAAAGAAATGGGTGCAAAACGTGCGTTAATGCTTCCTGTAAGTGCACCGTTTCATTGTGAAATGCTTATAGGTGCAGGTGAAAAGCTTGCAAAAGAAATGGAAAACGTAACCTTTGGCGAAATGAAAATTCCGCTTATTACAAATGTAACCGCAGATTATGTTAAATCTGCTGATGATATAAAACCTCTTTTGGTTAAGCAGGTTTCGTCAAGTGTTTTGTGGGAAAAAAGCATAAACCGTATGCTTGCTGACGGTGTAGATACCTTTATCGAGGTAGGTCCGGGAAAAGCACTCAGCGGATTTATGAAAAAAATCAACAAAGAGGCTTTGGTGTATAATGTAGAAGATTTAAAATCTTTGCAGGCTACGCTTGAGGCAGTTAAATAACGAGGTGAAAAAATGAGTATAGAATTAGATTTAACAGGCAAAACCGCCCTTATTACCGGTGCGGGTCGCGGTATCGGCCGTGATATAGCAAGAAAACTGTCATCTATGGGAGCAAATATCGTTATAAACGATATTGCTTCATCAACAGATGCAGATAATGCAGCTGAAGAGCTTAATGCTGCAGGCGGCAATGCTATCTGCTTAAAAGGTGATGTAAGAAATTACGACGAAATTGAAAAAATTATTAAAAATACTCTTGACAAATTCTCTACAATTGATATATTAGTAAATAATGCAGGTATCACAAAAGACGGTCTTATGATGCGAATGAGCGAAGATGACTGGGATGCGGTTTTAGACATTAACTTAAAGGGCGCGTTCCACACAATCAAGGCAGTTACACGTCCTATGATGAAGCAGAGAAGCGGAACAATAATTAACGTTGCATCTATCGTAGGTGTAATGGGTAACGCAGGTCAGGCTAACTATGTTGCATCAAAGGCAGGACTTATCGGTCTTACCAAAACAACTGCAAAAGAGCTGTCATCACGCGGTATTACCTGTAATGCAGTAGCTCCGGGTTTTATCCGCTCGGCTATGACAGACCAGCTTACCGATGCAGTTAAGCAGGAATATTTTAAGGCAATTCCGCTTGCACGTTTCGGCGAAACTGAAGATGTAGCAAATGTTGTTGCATTTTTGGCAAGCGATTTAGCAAAATACATTACCGGTCAGGTCATACATATTGACGGCGGCCTTGTAATGTAATAATATTTATATTCTATTCTGGAGGTGAAAAATATGGAATTTGAAAAAGTAAGAGACATTATCGTTGATCAGTTGGGCGTTGATGAAAGTGCAGTTGTACCGGAAGCATCTTTTATTGATGATTTAGGTGCAGATTCTTTGGATATCGTTGAGTTGATTATGGCTTTAGAAGAGGAATTCGACATCGAAATCCCCGACGGAGAGGCTGAAAACATCAAGGTTGTATCCGATGTAGTTAACTATATCAAGGCAAATGCGTAATAACGATGAATTTGGATACATCAAAAAAGTCCCGTCTAAAGCGGGACTTTTTTGAAAAAGTCTATTAAGACAAGACATCTTCGGGATGTCTTAGTCTTTGATATATTTCGGAGGTAACACAATGCGAAGAGTAGTAATTACCGGAACAGGAACAATTACTCCTATAGGTAACGATAAAGATACTTTTTGGAAAAACTTAAAAGACGGTGTTTGCGGCGTAGATTTGGTGACTCGTTTTGATACAACAGAGTTTGCCTGCCGCATCGGTGCAGAGGTAAAGAATTTTAATCCTGAAGACTACCTCGACAAAAAAGAAGCAAAGCGCATGGACCGTTACACTCAGTATGCAATGGCAGCGGCTAAAATGGCAGTAGCAGATTCTAAGCTTGATATGGAAAAAGAAGATGCCACACGTGTCGGTGTTATTGTTGCATCGGGCGTTGGCGGTATGGAAACATTGGAAAATCAGGCAAATGCTCTTGCAAATAAAGGACCGGGCAGAGTAAGTCCTTTCTTTATTCCTATGATGATTTCGAATATGGCTGCAGGTCAGGTTGCAATTATGACCGGTGCAAAAGGTCTTAACTTTTGCATAACATCTGCCTGTGCATCAGGAACTCACGCAATCGGCGAGGCATTTCGTGCAATTAAAAACGGTGATGCCGATGTTATGATTACAGGTGGAGCAGAGGCGGCAATCACACCTTTATCATACGCGGGCTTTTGCTCTATGAAGGCACTTTCTACAAATAATGATGACCCTAAGGGTGCATCCTGCCCGTTTGATAAAAACCGTGACGGATTTATTATGGGCGAAGGCAGCGGAATACTTGTTTTAGAAGAATTAGAGCACGCTAAAGCAAGGGGAGCAAACATTGTTGCCGAAGTAGTTGGCTATGGAGCAACCGACGACGCACACCACATTACCGCACCGGCTCCTGATGGTGAGGGCGGCGCGAGAGCTATGCAGCTTGCTATAGAGAATGCAGGAATTAAGGCAGAAGATGTTGACTACATAAATGCGCACGGAACATCAACACCTTATAACGACAAGTTTGAAACAGCGGCCATTAAAAAGGTTTTTGGTGACCACGCATACAAGCTGGCGGTAAGTTCGACAAAATCGATGACAGGACATCTTTTGGGTGCTGCAGGTGCAATCGAGGCTATTATAAGCGCATTTGCACTTAATGAGGGCTTTATTCCTGCAACAATAAACCACAAAGAAGATGACCCCGATTGCGATCTTGATTATGTATTCAATCAGGGAAGAGAAAAAGAAATTCGTTATGCCCTTTCAAATTCGCTAGGCTTTGGCGGTCATAACGCAACAGTTCTTTTGAAAAAATATGATGCTTAATATTTAACATATGGGCGGCTTTTGTCGCCCATAAAGAAATTTTCGATGGTTATTGACGAGGTGTTATATAAGGCACTTGGTCAATACCTGTCGCACAGGGAGATAAAAATGAATAAAATTAAAGAATTTGAAGAAATTATTGGCTATCGTTTTTCTAACGAAAGCCTGCTTATTAATGCGCTGACACACAGCTCATATTCTCACGAAAACAGGCACAAACCTATTGTATTTAACGAACGTCTGGAATTTTTAGGCGACTCGGTTTTAAGTCTTGTTGTAAGCCGTTATCTTTTTGAAAACTATCCACAGTTACCCGAGGGCGATTTATCTAAGGTGCGTGCAGCGGTTGTCTGCGAGCATTCTTTGTGGCTTTGTGCCCAGAATATCGAGCTGGGGTCTTTTTTGCGTTTAGGACACGGTGAAGAAATGAGCGGAGGAAGAACCCGAGTATCAATTTTAGCTGATGCCTTTGAGGCAGTTATCGCGGCAATTTATTTGGATTCTGGCTTAGATACAGTAAGAGAATGGGTTTTAGGTCAGCTTTACGAAACAATAGTTGCGGCAGTTAACGGAAAAAGATTTAAAGACTTTAAAACAACCTTGCAGGAGGTTATTCAGGCTGAATCAACCAAAACCATTACTTACGAGGTTGTAGGCGAATCAGGCCCTGACCATAACAAAAGCTTTTTTGTTCACGTGCTTTTAGACGGAGAAAAGGTAGGCGAGGGCGAGGGTAACAGCAAAAAACGTGCAGAGCAGGCAGCTGCACAGGATGCCTTGTCAAAACTTGAGGCAAATAAATAAAGCTATGAAAAAACATATTAACATTCCGATTTTTGTTCCGCATTTAGGCTGTCCTAATGACTGCTCGTTTTGTAATCAGAAAAAGATAACCGGTGTTGGCACAACGGTTACTGCTAAAGATGTTGAAAATATAGTTAAAAGACATCTTGCGACAATAAACACCGACACAAGCGAAATTGAAATAGGCTTTTTTGGCGGCAGTTTTACAGGGATTGAGCCAAATCAGCAGGAAGAATTGCTTGGTGTGGCTTGTGACTTTTTAGAAAAAGGAAAAATAAGCGGAATCCGCTTATCGACACGGCCTGACTATATCGATGAAACTATACTTGACAGACTGAAAAAGTTTGGTGTTACCACTATAGAGCTTGGTGTTCAGTCAATGGAAGATGATGTACTTAAAAAAAATATGCGCGGTCATACCGCTAAAGACACTATTTTGGCATCAAAGCTTATAAAAAGCTATAACATAGGTCTTGGGCATCAGCTTATGCTTGGCTTGCCGGGTGATACGAAAGAAACCGCAATCAAAACAGCTGAAAAAAGTATAGAGTTAAAGCCCGATTGCGTTCGAATTTATCCCACTTTGGTAATTCGTGATACAATGCTTGCCCGTTGGTACGAAAACGGCAGTTATGCGCCGCTTACCTTAAAAGATGCAGTAAATCAGTGCAAAGAAATTTTAAAGCTTTTAAGACAGGCAGATGTAAACGTAATAAGAATGGGGCTTTTAAGCAGCGATAATATAAATCCTGATGCTGATGTTTTAGCAGGACCTTATCATCCGTCGTTTGGTGAGCTGGTCGAAAGTGAGCTGGTATATGATGCATTGTGTGAGCAAATGGCAAAAACGGATGCAAAGAAGATAGAAATAAGCGTAAATCCCCGTTTTGTATCCACATTGGTAGGATGCAGAAAAGAAAATATAAAAAGATTAGAAGAAACATTTAATTTGAGTGATTTTAAAATTGTGCAGGACGAGAGCGTAAAGCTCGGTAATTGGAGGGTGAAATGTATTTAAAAGGTCTTGAGATGCAGGGGTTTAAATCCTTTGCAGATAAAATAACACTCGACTTTTCGAGTGGTGTTACCGCCATAGTCGGACCGAACGGAAGCGGAAAAAGTAACATTTCTGATGCTGTGCGTTGGGTTTTGGGCGAACAAAGCGCAAAAACTCTGCGTGGTTCTAATATGCAGGATGTTATCTTTAACGGTACGCAAAAAAGAAATCCGTTAGGGTTTGCCGAGGTTACACTTATACTTGAAAACAAAAATAAAATTTTCCCCATAGAGTTTGACGAAGTTGCAGTAACCAGAAAGGTTTTTGCATCGGGCGAAAGCCAATATATGATTAACAAAACTCCTTGCCGCTTAAAGGATATTCACGAGCTGTTTATGGACACAGGTCTTGGTCGTGACGGATATTCTATGATAGGTCAGGGTAAAATTGAAGAAATTTTGTCTACCAAATCAGAAGACAGACGACAGATTTTTGAAGAAGCGGCAGGTATTTCTAAATACCGTTACAGAAAAGAAGAGGCAGAACGAAAGCTTACTAAAACCGAAGAAAACATTTCGCGTGTAGCTGATATTATAGTAGAGCTTGAAAATCAGTTAGAGCCTCTTTTAAAGCAGTCAGAAAAGGCTAAAAAATATCTCGTGCTAAAAGAAGAACTTAAAATTTACGAGGTAAATGCGGCGCTTGCTGTTATATCTGAAAACAAAACTCAAATGTCAGAGCTTGAAGAAAAATATCGCATTGTGTCGGGGCATTTAGAGGCGGCAAAGCGTGATATGGAAAAGGCAGAGCTTGAGCAGGAGGAGTTTTATCAGACTGCCCGCGAAAAAGAGGAAAGTGTTCGCCAAACTGAGCAGGAATTAAGAAATGCCGAAACGCAGATAAGCATGGATAAAAGCGATGTAGAGGTACTTTCTAATACAATCAGCGGTAATATGCAGTTGATTGAACGCATTGTAGGCGAAATGCGTGAGTTGGAAAGCAGAATTTTAGATGTTAAAAACGACATTTTAAAAGCTGAAGAAGAAAAAAGAGCATTTATTGAGCAAAAAGCAGAAAAAGAAGAAAAGATTGTAAAACTGCAGGCTGACAGTGAAGACCTGTCGGGCGGCGCAGGTCAGCAAAATGAATATATCGAGAGTTTAAAAGATGCAATGGTCGAGTCTTTAAACTTAGTAAGTGATTGCAAAATCAAGCTGTCTAACGAAGACATTATAAGACAAGGCTTAAAAAGCAGATGTCAGACCGTCGATAATGAAATTGCGAAGAAAAACGAAGACTTCAGTCATCTCGAAAATAAAATGAACGAGCTTAAAAAAGAGCTTGAAAGAAAAGAAAAATTTATTGCAGATATCGAGGCAAGAATGCACGATGAGCAAACTGAAAAAGAAGATTTTGTAAAAGCGTTGTCCGATAGTCAAAAGCGCTTAACACAAGTTAATATTGAGCTTAACGACAAGCGTTCGCGCCTTAATATGCTGCGTGCTATGGAGCAGAATTTTGAAGGCTACAGCAAAAGTGTAAAAGAAATTATGCAGCAGCACGAAAGCGGAGCTTTAAAAAAGGCTAAAATTTACGGACCTGTTTCTAAGCTTATATCCTCTGATGCCAAATATACCCTTGCTATCGAGGCGGCATTGGGCGGAAAAATGCAGAACATTGTTGTAGAATCGGAAGAAGATGCAAAAGAAGCAATCGAATATTTAAAGAGTGCCAAATCGGGTCGTGCAACCTTTATGCCCATAAGTGCCGTAAAGGGCAATGAGCTTGAGGTTGATAAAATCAGTCATGAAAAAGGATTTTTGGGTCTTGCAAGCGATTTGGTAAGCTGTGACCGCAGGTTTGAAGATATAGTTAAAAATCTTCTCGGTCGCACGGTTGTGCTTGAAACTATGGATGATGCAATCAGCGTTTCAAGAAAATACAAAAACGAAATCCGCATAGTAACCCTGGGCGGTGAACTGTTTAATGTTGGCGGAAGTATCTCGGGTGGTAGTGCAAACCGCCACGCAAGCTTAATGGGTCGTGAAAAAGAAATCAAGCAGTTAGAGCAGGATGCAAAAAGACTTGAAAATGAATACGATCAAAAGACAAAAGAGTTGTCTGACAGCGAGAAAAAGTTAGAGGCTTTAGAGCTTGCAATTATGAAAAGTGCAGATATGCTCAGCGAAAACAGAGAAGTTTTAATCGTTATAAAGCAGGATATTGCACATAACGAAGAGCTTTCGCGTGATTTTGCCGATGCGACTGCACGTTTAGAAAGCGAAAAAGCAGAAATTGAAAATAAAATTTTAATGTCAGAAAAAGAATCTAAACTTTTATCTGAAAAAATTGGATCAGAAGAAGCAATAATTGCTCAAAAACGTGATGAAATCAACAAACTCGAGCAGGAGTTTGAAGCAATAATGATTCGCAAACAGCGCATTGCAGACCAGATTGTAGACATAACGGTGGAAAAATCTGCAATAGAAAAAGACATTGCTGTTTTAGATGAAAAAATTGCAGATTTAACTCGTGACGGCGAGCAACACAGAAACAATGCTGATTTGCGCAAGAGCGAAATAGAGGACATTAAAAACAAAAACAGTCAGTTTGCAGACGATATTGAGGCTAAGCGTTTAAATATCGAAATAATGACGGCAAAAACAGAAGAATACAAACAGGCAATAGCAAATCTTTTGGGCGAAAAATCGGATTTTGAAGAGAAATCAAGAAAGATGCAAACACGTTCAAAAGAACTGAGAGAAAATGTATATCAGCTTACAAACGACTTTAACCGCATCGAAACCAAAAAGGTTAAGCTTGAGGTCGAGCTTGAAAATACAGTTAATCGCCTGTGGGACGAGTACGAGCTTACACATTCTGATGCGTTAGCATACAAAAAAGACGATTTGGGCACAAACGTTCAGGTGAACAAACGCATATCAGAGCTTAAAGGCAAAATACGTGAACTGGGTAACGTTAACGTAGATGCGATTGAAGAATATAAAAACGTAAAAGAGCGTTACGAATTTTTATCCGGTCAGCGTGATGATTTGGAAAAGGCGAAAGCAGACCTTTTAAAAATTATCGAAGAAATGACAAAGGTAATGAAAGAACAGTTTGAAGAAAAATTCCAGCAGATAAACAAATTCTTTAAAACTACCTTTGTTGAGCTGTTTGGCGGAGGTAGTGCAGAGCTAACGCTTACCGATCCGCAGAATATTTTAGAGTGCGGAATTAATATTGATGTTCAGCCTCCCGGCAAAAAACTGCAAAGCTTGTCACTTTTGTCGGGTGGAGAAAGAGCATTGTCTGCAATTGCTTTGCTTTTTGCAATATTAAAAACCCGCCCGACGCCATTCTGTTTCTTGGATGAAATCGAGGCGGCATTGGACGACGTAAACGTATACCGTTTTGCCGATTACGTTAAAAATTACAGTAACGATACACAGTTTATTATAGTTACTCACCGTCGTGGTACAATGGAAAGTGCAGACGTAATTTACGGTGTTACTATGCAGGAAAAGGGTGTATCAAAACTTTTGCAGCTTAATCTTAATGAAATTGCCGGATTATAATTGCATTTTAGATATTTATATGATATAATTAAACAGTTAAATCGAAAAAAGGAGGTTGGTAATATGCAAGTTAAAGCACCAAGAGGAACGCATGACGTATTACCTGCTGACGTATATAAATGGCACAGAGTAGAGCAAGAAATGCGCAATCTGTGTTTAGAATATGGTTACAGCGAAATCAGAACTCCGATGTTTGAGCATACGGAGCTATTTGAGCGCGGTGTTGGTGACACAACTGATGTCGTGCAGAAAGAAATGTATACATTTTTGGATAAGGGTGACCGCAGCATAACCTTAAAGGCAGAGGGAACATCTCCCGTTGTGCGCAGCTTTGTTGAGCATTCGCTTTATGCAAATCCTCAGCCGTCAAAGCTTTATTATATTTCGCCCTGCTTCAGATATGAAAAACCGCAGGCAGGTCGTCTTCGTGCCTTTCACCAGTTTGGTATCGAGGCATTCGGGGCAAAAGGTCCTGCAATAGATGCTGAGGTTATATCTTTGGCAATGGATTTATTCAGACGACTGGGAATAAGCGGTGTTGAGCTTAATATAAACAGCATCGGCTGTCCGACTTGCCGCAAAATCTATAACGAAAAGCTTAAAGAATTTTTTAAACCGCATTTAGGTGAGCTTTGCGAAACCTGCAGACAGCGATATGAAAAAAATCCTTTAAGAATTTTAGATTGCAAATCTAAAGAGTGTAAAGAAATCTATATGAAAGCACCCATTTTACTTGACCATATCTGCGACGATTGCAGAGAGCATTTTGAAAGCTTAAAGCTATATCTTGATGAAATGGGAATCGCTTATAATGTTGACGGCACAATCGTAAGAGGTCTTGACTATTACACCAAAACCGTGTTCGAAATTGTGTCAAAAAATATCGGTGCACAAGGAACAGTTTGCGGCGGCGGACGTTACAATGGTTTGGTTCAAGAGCTTGACGGTCCTGATACCCCTGCAGTTGGTTTTGGCTTGGGTGTTGAAAGACTTATGCTGATGATAGACAATTTAAATATCGAGCTTGAAAATAACGAAACAGCCGAGATATTTATTGCAAATATCGGTGCTAATGCCGACCGTTTTGTACAAAAGCTTATCTATGAGCTTAGAAAAGACGGAATACGTGCTGAACGTGATTATTTAGAACGCAGTGTTAAAGCTCAGATGAAGTTTGCAAATAAAATCGGTGCGAAATATTCTTTGGTTTTGGGTGATGACGAAATAAATGCCCAAAAGGGTATGATTAAGAATATGGAAACAGGCGAAGCAATAGAAGTCGAGCTTGATAAAATTTCAACGTATATTAAAGATAACAGATAAACTGGAGGACATAAAAATGGAAACGATTAAGGGTTTAAAAAGAACACGTCTATGCGGCGAGTTTACAGTTGCTGATGTTGGCAGCACAGTAACAGTTATGGGCTGGACACAGTCATATCGTAACTTAGGCGGTGTAATTTTCATTGACCTGCGTGACCGCAGCGGTATTTTGCAGGTGGTTTTTAATGGTGAAGACGATCGCGAAATGTTTGATAAGGCATACACAATCCGCAATGAGTTTGTTCTTGCCGTAACCGGTGAAATCGTAAACCGTGCTCCGGAAATTGTAAACAATAAACTTGCAACCGGTGCAATCGAGCTTAAAGCAACCGAGCTTCGTATTTTATCTAAATCAGAAACACCTCCGATTTATATTGAAGAAAACAGTAATGTTCGTGAAGATGTTCGTTTAAAATACCGTTATTTAGACCTTCGTCGTCCTGATATGGTTCGATTGATGGAGCTTCGTCATCGAGTATGTAAATTAGCGCGTGACTACTATGACGAAAACGGATTTTTAGAAATAGAAACACCGATACTTGTTAAATCAACACCTGAAGGCGCTCGTGACTATTTAGTACCGAGCCGTGTTCATCCGGGTTCGTTCTATGCGCTTCCGCAGTCACCTCAGCTTTACAAACAGCTTTTGATGGTTTCGGGCATGGACAGATATTTCCAGATTGCAAAATGCTTCCGTGATGAAGATTTGCGTGCAGACCGTCAGCCGGAGTTTACACAAATAGACTTAGAAATGTCGTTTGTTAACGAAGAAGACGTTATGACAATGAACGAAGGATTTATGAAGAAAATCTTTAAAGAGGTTTTAGGAAAAGACTTACAGACACCTTTCCGTCGCCTTCCTTACAAAGAGGCTATGGATCGCTTCGGTTCAGACAAGCCTGACACACGTTTTGGTTTAGAGCTTGTTAATCTTTCTGACATCGTTAAAGACTGCGAATTTAAAGTGTTTGCAGATACAATTAAAAATGGCGGCAGCGTTCGTGCCATTAACTTTAAAGATGGCGGTGCAAAGCTTTCGCGTCGTGATTTAGACGGACTTGTCGAATTTGTCAAAACCTATAAGGCAAAGGGCTTAGCATGGATTGTTGTTGGCGAAAACGAACTCAGATCATCAATTGCAAAGTTCTTTAAACAGGAAGAAATTGACGCAATACTTTCTGCTATGAATGCAGAGGTTGGCGATGCTGTTCTAATTGTTGCCGACAAAGACCAGGTTGTATACGATTCACTTGGTGCACTTCGTTTAGAGCTCGCAAAACGTTTTGATTTAATTCCAGAAGGCGTTTACGACTTATTGTGGGTAACAGAATTCCCACAGTTTGAATACAGCGAAGAAGAAGACCGCTACGTTGCTAAACACCATCCGTTTACAATGCCGATGGAAGAAGATATCAAGCTTTTAGAAACCGAGCCGCAGAATGTTCGTGCTAAAGCTTACGATATGGTATTTAACGGCAACGAGGTTGGTGGCGGAAGCATCCGTATCAACAATACAGAGCTTCAGGCTAAAATGTTTAAAGCTCTCGGCTTTACAGAAGAAAGTGCAAACGAAAGATTCGGTTTCTTGCTTGAAGCGTTTAAATACGGCACACCTCCGCACGGTGGTATGGCATACGGTCTTGACCGTTTGGTAATGCTTTTGGCAGGCCGTGACAGCATTCGTGACGTTATCGCATTCCCGAAGGTTAAGGACGCATCAGAGGTTATGAGTGCAGCACCGGGCGCAGTTGACGAAAAACAGCTGGGTGAGCTTTGCATTAAGCTTGAATTACCTGAAGAAAACAAATAATTTTTGTTTTGTTCACAAAACGTACACAAATATATGATATAGTTTAAAATGCCGCATACTTCGGGTGTGCGGCATTACTGGAATATAAGTTTAGGAGGTTATCAGATGGTTGAAATTAAAAATTTAACCAAAAAATATGGCGATAATCTGGCTGTAGACAATATTTCTTTTACCGTTTCTAAAGGTGAAATATTGGGATTTTTAGGACCTAACGGCGCAGGAAAATCGACCACAATGAATATTTTAACCGGTTATTTATCATGCACAGACGGTGAAGTTAAAATTGACGGCTACGATATTTTAGACAATCCTATCGAGTCTAAAAAAAGAATAGGCTATCTGCCTGAACATCCGCCGCTTTATATGGATATGACGGTAGCTGAATATTTAGACTTTGTATATGAGTTAAAGGGTGTTAAAGAAGATAGAGCAGAGCATTTAGGCAAGATTATGGAAGCGGTTAAAATTACAGATGTAAAAGACCGATTAATTGCAAATCTTTCTAAAGGATATAAACAGAGAGTTGGTCTTGCTCAGGCAATGGTGGGAAATCCTGAGGTTTTAATCTTGGACGAGCCTACTGTTGGTCTTGACCCTAAGCAGATTATTGAAATCCGCGATGTTATTAAAAAACTGGGAAGAGAGCATACTGTTATTCTTTCTTCGCATATTCTGCAAGAGGTTAATGCAATTTGTGAACGTGTTATTATTATAAACAAAGGTCGCTTGGTTGCTAGTGATACAGCAGAAAACTTAGGCAAGTCAATTTCTAACGAAAATAAATTCCAGTTGCGTGTTTCAGGCGACGAACGTTCTATTTTAGATGCGTTAGAAGGTATTTCGGGCATTAAATACATTAAATCCTTGGGTCGCAAAGAGGCGGGCTCGATTGACTTTGTTATCGAGGCAGAGCCTAATGTAGATGTAAGAACACCTATATTTAACGCTTTGGCACAGAACGGATTGCCAATTTTAGCAATGCAGGCAATGGACTTGAGTTTAGAAGATATCTTCTTAGAGGTTACTCAAAATTCTACTGATGTTAATGCCGTATATGAAAATGTATCTGAAGACGAAATTGAATTAGTTGGTTCTTCAAAAGATGCAAAAGAATTTGAGGAAGTAAAAGCAGCAGAACAGGCTAAAGAGGCAACTGTTGCCGAAGTAGCACATCCGGCAGAACCTGCTGAAGCCGCAGAACCTGCCCCGGTAGCAGAACCTGCTCATAAAGCACAAGAAGAGGAGGGTGAAGAATAATGAAAGCAATTTTAACAAGAGAATTTAAGTCATACTTCAGATCTCCTATCGGTTTTGTATTTTTAGCGGCATTTTTCTTTTATGCTTCGCTTCAGTTCGTCTTTATTAACCTTAGAGGTCAGATGACGCTGATGAAATATTTTTTTGAAAATATAAGTATGATATTTATTTTTGTTATACCGATTTTAACAATGCGAACCTTTGCAGAAGAACGAAAAAGTAAAACAGACCAGTTGCTGTTAACCGCTCCGGTTAAAGTGACAGATATAGTTTTAGGAAAGTTTTTTGCAGCGGCAGGGGTGCTGTTGTTGGCGGTTGTAGCTACTATGTTCTATGTTTTAGTATTAAACAGCTACGGCGAACCGGTGTTTAGTGAAATATTCATCGGCTATTTAGGACTATTCTTAATGGGCACGTTCTTTATATCGCTTGGTATGTTCTTATCATCGCTTACGCAAAGTCAGGTGATTGCCGCAGTTTCAACGCTTGTAATAGTATTCTTTTTGTGGTTTTCATCAAGCCTTAGCTTAAACTTTGCTGCTATGATGAGCGGAGTTTTTCATTGGCTCGGAGTATTTTTAGACTGGCTTGTTGACTTTTTGGCAATTAACAATCGTTTTGCAGATTTTACTTTAGGTGTGCTTAACTTTGTTCCTGTATTCTATTTTGTCAGCTTAACTGCGCTGTTTTTACTGCTGACAGTATGTGTTATCGAGAAAAGGCGGTGGAAATAAGTGATGAAAAAGAATAAAAAAGCATTGCGTTATTCAGTAAACTCCTCTGTTATTATAGTGGGAGCAATCATTATAACACTTCTTTTAAATGCTGTTTTAGTAACTTTAAATGACAGATTTTCTTTGGAAATCGACTTTACCGAGGATGGCATTTATGAACTGACAGACACTACAAAAGAGCTTTTAGACAAGCTTGAAACTGATGTTGAAATGATAATGTTTACAAACGGCACCCAAACCGAAACGGTTGATATGTTAAAAACGGTGCTTAGCAAATATACACAGCACAGCTCTAAGCTGTCTGTAAGAGAGATTGATTTAGTCAAATCACCGTCAGATGTTACCGCATATAAAGAAGTTATCGAGGCGGATAAATTTACTGTCGGTTCTTTGGTGTTAAAAAGTGCGAATAAAACCGAATTTGTAAGCTCAGCGAACTTTGTTACTACGGATGGATACAGCAATATCGAACGTTCTGTAACATCAAAGCTCGTGAATTTTGTAGACGGAATGTCGTTATCAGAAATCACGTTTACAAGTGGTCACGGAGAGGAAAAAGCAAGCTCTACCCAAACGGTGCTCGAGACAGATGCATATAGAATCGCAACGCTTGATACCTTAACGCAGGATTTTCCTTCAGATAAAAATTCTCTGGTTATAATTAATGCACCACAGAATGATTTTTCGGCAGAGGAAATAGAAAAGCTTGATGCATATTTAGACCGCGGCGGAAATGTTATGATAGCCTTTGACCCGCTGATAGAAACAAAGCTTGAACGTTTAGAAAGCTATTTACAAGCTGACTGGGGTATTATCCGCAGTAACAACATAGTTGTTGATCAAAAACAACAGATAACAGGTACTCCGTATTCTATACTTCAGTTTACAGACCACGACATCGTAAAGCCTGTTAAAGAAGAAAGCAGATATGTTGTTACATCGTTCTCTAACAGCTTAGAAATCGCTCCTGAAGTTCCGCAGAGTGTAACAGTTAAAGAAGTGCTTACCACAACGCAGGATGCAACAGAAACGAATATAGAAAGCCTTTACGGCGGTGTAGCAATGCCTGATGCAAGAGTTGGCAAATTTAACGTTATGGTTGCGGCAAGCCGTGATAACTATATTATGGAGGACAACAAGACATTTACCGGTCACCTTGTTGTGTGCGGTTCAGAGTCGATGTTTAACTCAGTTATTTTAGAATCGCGTTTTGCAAATGAGGATGTATTTTTAAATGCTGTAAACTGGATGAAAGGTTCTGACTCGGGTATATCTGTAAGAATTAAACGTATGCCGGGCGGCGCTTTAACAATAAGTCAGGGACATTTCTGGACTTGGTTTGTTATTTTGGTAGTAGCAGTTCCGTTAGGACTTTTAATTTCTGGATTAGTAATTTGGTTAAAAAGAAGATATAAATAAAAAGGTGATGTTAAAAAACTCTGGAACGCAAGAAAAGAAAATAATATATAATATCAGTGAAATAATTATTTTACATTATTTGTATTAAGGGAGAAAAATCGAATTTTTTCGATTTTTCATAAAATTTAAACTTTTCTTGCTATCAACAAACTTCGCCACTCGAGCGTCGAAACACACCTGCCGTGTTCAGATTTTCTTTACAAGAAAGAAAATCGTTCACGTTAGCAGGCGGTTTCTCCTTTTCATTCAAAGGCACTTGCCTTTGAATGATGAAGGAACAGATGCGAAGTGAGTAAAGTGGTTGGCATAAGCCGACCACGCAAAAAACGGAGCCATCTGTGACGTTATACGCCTTCGGGTAACCCAAAGCTAAAGCTTTGGCTCAGTTTGTTAATTCCAAAGCTTTTTTCCTATCCCCTAACAAAACAAAGGTGGCTTTTAAAAAGTCAATTGACTTTTTAAAAGCCACCTTTATTTTTATAGTTAAACCTATTCAAAATCAAATTCTTCCTGCATTCTCTTTTTAAATTCTTCAAATGCCATATCAAGCTCTGCCTCGTCTTCAACAAGGGCTAAAGCTTCGTTGCATTCATCATCTGTGTGAAGTGTGAAAATTAAAACTTCGTCAGCTTCTTCATCTTCTGCGCTGATTAAGCAAACGTAAATCTCGCCGTTAAATTCAAAACTGTCAATATGTTCAAACTCGTGCGGATTTCCTTCTTCATCAAGCAGAGTAACGAATCTGTTTTCTTCGTCTTCGGCATTTTCCATACCGGGAACTTTTGTATTTTCAGCCATTGGCTCAAACCTCCTTAATTACTGATAATTTTTAATGCTTTCAAGAACTTTTTCAAGCATCTGCTTATATTTTTCACCTTTGCGTTTTTCTTCTTCTACTACCTTTTCAGGAGCCTTTGCGATAAAACCCTGATTTGACAGCTTACCTTCAACGCGCTTAATTTCGCTTTCTAAGTTTTCTTTTTCTTTGTTTAAACGAGCCAACTCTTTTTCGCGGTCAACCAGGTCGTCAAGCGGCATAAATATCTGAGCTGATTCAACAACGCAGGATACTGCATTTTTCGGAGCTTCGCCTGCATCGTCGGTAACTAAAACCTCGGATGCACCGGCAAGTTTTTCAAAGAATGTTGTGCCTTGTGCGAACACATCTTTTTTAGCTGTTACAATAATTACTTTTGCACGTTTTGACGGCGGAATATTCATTTCGCTTCTCTGATTACGTACAGCCTTTAATGCTGATTTAATAAGCTCCATTTCATTTGATGCATCAGCGAATGAAAGCGCTTCGTCATACTTAGGCCAGCTTGCGATAACAATGCTTTCGCCCTCGTGCGGTAACTGCTGCCAGATTTCTTCTGTAATAAACGGCATAAACGGATGCAAAAGCTTTAATGTATTTGAAAGTACATATGCCAAAACCTGCTGAGCAGCACGGCTTGACGGACAAGCTTCGTCATAAAGACGCGGCTTAACAAGCTCGATATACCAGTCGCAGTACTCGTCCCAGATAAAGTCATAAAGCTTGCCTACTGCAATACCTAATTCAAATTTATCAAGGTTTTCGGTTACTTCACGAACTAATGCATTATACTTGTCCAAAATCCATTTATCTTCTAATGTCATTTCTGAAACATCAGGCAGTTCTAACTTATCAATTTTTAAATTCATAAGCACGAAACGTGATGCATTCCAGATTTTATTTGCAAAGTTACGGCTTGCTTCAACACGCTCGGTTGAAAAACGCATATCGTTTCCGGGTGAGTTACCGGTAGCTAAGGTAAAGCGCAGGGCATCAGCACCGTATTGTTCGATAACTTCAAGCGGGTCTATACCATTTCCTAAAGATTTACTCATTTTACGTCCCTGAGCATCACGCACAAGACCATGGAAGAGTACGTTTGAAAACGGTGCTTTTCCGGTATGCTCCATAGAAGAGAATATCATACGGGCAACCCAGAAGAAGATAATATCATATCCGGTAACCAAAACATCGGTCGGGAAGAAATATTTAAAGTCTTCGGTTTCTTCAGGCCAGCCTAAAGTAGAGAACGGCCACAGAGCAGAAGAGAACCATGTATCCAATACGTCCTCGTCCTGATGAACCTTGCCGCCGCACTTCGGGCATACTGTAATATCATCTTCGGTTACAGTTGTTTCGCCACACTCATCGCAATAAAATGCAGGAATGCGGTGACCCCACCAGAGCTGACGTGAAATACACCAGTCGTGAACGTTTTCCATCCAGTTTGTATATGTTTTTGTAAGACGTTCAGGGCTGAATTTAATAGTTCCGTCTTCAACAACTCTTAAGGCCTCTTTAGCAAGCGGCTGCATTTTTACAAACCATTGCTTGGATGTAATCGGCTCAACAGTTGTGCCGCAACGATAGCATCCGCCAACGTTATGAGTGTGGTCTTCAATTTTTAAAAGTAAGCCTTCGGCATCTAAATCTGCAATCATCTGCTTGCGGGCTTCATAACGGTCAAGACCTTCATATTTTCCGCCAAAGCGGTTGATGGTTGCATCATCATTTAAAACTTTGATACATTCTAAGTTGTGTCTTAAGCCAACCTCGAAGTCGTTGGGGTCGTGTGCCGGCGTAATTTTAACAGCACCTGTTCCGAATTCTTTGTCAACATATTCGTCAGCAACAATCGGAATCTCGCGACCAACCAATGGCAGAATTAAGGTTTTGCCGACTAAGTGTGTATAGCGCTCGTCTTCAGGATGAACTGCAACAGCGGTATCGCCAAGCAGGGTTTCGGGACGGGTTGTTGCAATAATTACAAACTCGTCGCTATCCTTTACAGGATATTTAATATGCCAGAAGTGGCCTGCCTGTTCAGAATATTCAACCTCAGCATCAGATAAAGCTGTAGTACAGCTGGGGCACCAGTTTATAATACGGTTGCCCTGATAGATAAGACCTTTTTCGTAAAGAGATACGAATACTTTTTTTACAGCCTTCGATAAGGTTTCGTCCATTGTAAAACGTTCACGGGTCCAGTCGCAAGAACTGCCTAACTTTTTAAGCTGGTTTATAATGCGGTCGCCGTAAAGCTTTTTCCACTCCCAAACACGTTCGGTAAATTTTTCACGACCTAAATCGTAACGTGTAAGACCTTCTTCTTTACGCAAAAATTCTTCAACCTTAATCTGAGTTGCGATTCCTGCGTGGTCAGTTCCGGGAACCCAAAGAGTAGCAAAGCCTGCCATTCTTTTATAGCGGATTAAAATATCCTGCAGGGTTTCGTCAAGTGCGTGACCCATATGAAGCTGTCCGGTTACGTTTGGAGGTGGGATAACAATAGTAAACGGTTTTTTGTTTTTGTCAATTTCGGGTGTGAAATATCCGTTATCCACCCAGGTTTTATACAGACGGTCTTCAACGTCTGCCGGATTATAGGTTTTATTCAGAGTTTTTTTAGTGTCTTCCATACATGCCTCCTGCAATAAATATCATGGCAGCACCGATAATAACCAGCCACATGCCAATAATTTTTGTAATATAAATAATTTTGTTTTGTTTTTCCCTGGTTGCTTCGTCAGGCTTGTTTTGTTTTTTGGTAAGAATAGGTTTTACCGAAAAAGTTACCAAAGCTCCGACGATGATTAACAGCCATGCGAAAACATTTGATAAGCTGTTCATAATCTATCTCCTTTTTAAATCTGTTTTTCTGATACTTTTTGAGATTTGCCGGGAATATATTCTTTGAATTTCTTTTGTTTTAAAAGATAAGAATATGTATATGTAATCATTGCAAAAAAACTAAGCGTAATACTTAGTGCAAGCATAACTGTGCAAACAACAGAGTTTATTTGCGGACAGGTAAGAACAACACACAAGGTTAAAAACAGCATTACGGTATTTAGCTTGCCGAAAATGTTTGAGCGGACATATGTATTTTTTGTGTAAAGAAAAATGCCGCCTAAAATCATTATAAATTCTTTTGCTGCCGCCATAATTACAAACCATAACGGAATCATATCAGTAAGCAGCATTGACACAATAACCGTAATTTGCATAAGCTTGTCTGCCAGCGGATCCATAAGCTGCCCCCACCTGGTAGTAAGGTTATATTTTCGGGCGATATAGCCGTCTAAAACATCGGTGATGCTTGCTAAAATAAAAATAATAGCACTAAAAAGCTTGTACTCACCCTCTATACAAAAAACTGCTATGTAGCACAGAATCATAAAGAAGCGTAGTGTAGTAAGCAGGTTCGGTATATTCATCATAAACCCCCTAAATATATCATATTTAATTATTATATAATAATTGGAAAGAATTTTCAAGTGTAAATGCTGATTTTTTAAGGATTTGACCCAATAAATATAAAAAAGTCATTCCTTTTTTAACAGAATGACTTTTTTATGCTCAATTATCAGCAATAATCTTTGTGGTTATGTGCATAAAATGACTCGGGAGAAAATGTCTGAAAGTTGGTTTCGCAAGTGTCGTAATGGTTATCGCAATTATGATTATCGTATCTGCTGTTATATGCAATTTCGCAGCAGCAAGGGCAGCATCCGCAATTGCAGCAACAGTTATTATTGTTTGATGCCAACTGACACACATCATTTTCTAAATATCGTTTTGTTCTCGGAGTTCGGCGGCAGAGTGAAACCGAATTAAAGTAACTGCTACTTCTTTGGCAGTTGTTTGTTCTTTTAAATAAACAACACATATTTTTCACCTCTTTTAAAATTTTATGTTCTAAATTATTATATGTCAAAAAATGTCAAATGCTAACGCAAAACGAAAAGATTTATAAGCTGTAAATAAGCATAGAATAATAAAACAAATTCTGTAAATACTTATATCAGAAGAATATTCTTATATCACATTTAAAGGAGATAAAACTATGCAAAAAAAAATAAAGCTTAAAGCTATGTTTACAGCTGTTTTTGTAGTTTGCGCCATGCTTTCGGGATGCTTGGGAAATAAACCTGATACATCACAGTCGCAAGCGAAAGAAACTCTGTATTTATTTAATTCAAAAGGAGAGAATGCACAGCAATTTAAAAAAATGTGCGATGATTTTACCGCAGAAACCGGGATTCCGACGAGTCCTTTTTCAGTAGGCTCGGGTCAGGATGCATTAGAGCCGTTAAGAACCCAGATGAATTCTAAAAATCCTCCTGCTATTTTTTCGATGCAGGGTTTAAAAGAGCTTCCGGAATGGAAGGAAGGAGGCAGAGTTTTAGATTTATCTACCGTACAGGATGCCGAATTTAAGGCGATAGTAGATTCGATTCCTGACTCTATGAAGCTGTCGGCTGACGGAAAAGAAAGCTACGGCATCCCGTTTAATGTAGAAGGCTATGGCTATATGGTTGATAAACAGATGCTGAATGATTTATTTGGCGAGGAAAACGGGCAAAAGATATTAGATGAGCTTAAAACCTGCTCTTATGACGATTTTACTGCATTTTGTTTGGCGGTAACAGATTATATTAACACATCTGCGGCACAGCCTGTAATCTTAAACGGAAATTCGTATTCATTTAATACACAAAAAACAGGACTTGCCCAAAAATTAAACGGCGTTTTTGCCTTTGCAGGCGCAGAAAAATGGACATATGGCGACCATTTGATAAATGTTGCAATGAATGCGGTTTTTCCTGATTCGCGTTCGGCAGAAAATACAACAGCGGCTCAGGTAGACGAGCTTAAAACGCCGTTTGTTGCATATGCCAAAGGTCTTGATTTTGTAAGCAGCCATGCAGCAGGTTTAAAAGCTGCTGCCAAAAGAGGAAGTGACTTAATAAGTCAGGCAAATTTCGGTTACGACCAGTCAATACAGATGTATGCCGATTCTAATGCTTTGTTTTTGCAGCAGGGCAACTGGGCGTATTCAAACATCAGCAAGGTAAATGATGAGGTTGCAAGACGTTCTGTATTTATTCCTGTAAAACTTCCGTTTACAAAAGATATGATTAAAACAGGCAAAAGTGTAGAAGATATAAATTCATCTATTCCCGTTTATGTTCCAAATTATTATACAATAAACGCCAAAGCATCAGAAACTGCACAAAAGCAGGCGATGCAGTTTTTAGTGTGGTTATATAAGCCCGAAAATGTGCAAAAATATATTGTAGATTCATTTGAATCAATACCGTTTAATGCAGATGAAAGCATTAATATTAAAAACTCGTTATCTGTATCTATATTAGAGTATATGGAAAAAGACAAAATTTTAGGAGCGCCATATCACGGAGCGCCTAATATATGGTCGAGTGAAGTTGTAGGTAAAGAAATAATGGAAAAATATCTGGTAAAAGAAAACTGGTCAGAAAGCGATTACGAGGCAATAAGCAGCTTTGCTGTTGACCAATGGAAGCAGATGAAAAATATAAAATAAATTAAGTGTGCATTATGTCCGCAGTAGGCTTATGCTGCGGACATTTTTTAGACCGAGAATAAGGAGGAAATTTTTTTGGAAAAGTATTACAGAAAATGGTTTTGGCTGCTTATAATGCCGTCGATGCTGCTGTTTTTCTTCGTTATAGCCATTCCGTTTATAGTCGGCACTCTTTATTCGTTTACATCTTGGAGAGGAACTTATTTTGCAGGAGGCTCATTTTTAAATTCATTTGTAGGATTTGGTAATTATATAAAGGCATTTTCTGACGAACGATTTATACATTCGCTTGTATATACAAGCCTATATACGCTTGCAGCAGTTGTTGCAATAAATCTTGTCGCGCTGGCATTTTCTCTTATGCTTAATAATATAAAAAAAGGTGTAGGCATATACCGGACGATATTTTTTCTTCCCAATATGCTTGGCGGTTTAGCGATGGGATTTGTATGGCAGTTTATTTTTCAGGTGGTATATACTGAAATTCTATTCAGTCCCGACGGATTGTTTCACGCAGAATTTTTGCGATATATGACACAAAATACCACTAAAGCCTTGTTTGCGCTTGTAATAATGACTGTATGGCAAAGCGCAGGATATATGATGCTTATATATATCAGCGGCTTAAACTCAATTCCGGGTGATTTATACGAGGCGGCGCAAATTGACGGAGCAGGGCCTGTGCGCAGATTTTTTAAGGTTACCCTGCCGCTTTTAATGCCGTCGGTAACCATAGTTTTATTTTTAACTCTTGCAAACTCTTTTAAGCTGCTTGACCAGAACGTAGCATTAACTAACGGTAACTTTAACACAAGACTTATAGCTCTTCAGATTTTGCGAACGGTTCAGGACAATACACCACCCGACTACGGAACAGCTCAGGCTCAGGCGGTGATATTTTTCGTGATAGTTGCGGTTATTTCGCTTTTTCAGGTATCCGTTACACGCAGAAAAGAGGTTGAATATTAGTGGATAAAAGCTTTTTTATAAAAAGAAAAATTGCAAATGCGATAATATATACAGTATTAACCGCAATTGCAGTTTATACCTTGATGCCAATGCTGTTTTTACTTTTAAATTCCTTTAAAAGTCAGTCCGAAATAATAAGAAATCCTCTTGCTTTTCCTGAAGTATGGACAACTGAATATCTCACACGGGCATTCGATGCTATCAGCTTTCCGCGTGCCTTGGGATATACCGTATTAATTGCCGTATGCTCGCTTGTGCTTATAGTTTTGTTTTCGTCGCTGTGCGGATGGGTTATAACCAGATATAAATCAAAGATTTCTACGGTAATTTATTTATTATTTGTATCTGCCATGCTAATTCCGTTTCAGGCGGTTATGTATCCTTTAATGAATATGATGGATTGGGCAGGACTTAAAAATATTTTCGGATTAATTATAATGTATGCAGGATTTGGCTTATCGCTGAGTATATTTTTATATAGCGGATTTTTTAAAACCATTCCTTATGGAGTAGAAGAGGCAGCGCTGATTGACGGAGCAAATATTTTCCGAATGTTTTTCTTTATTGTTTTTCCATTGGTAAAGGGAATTACGGTTACTGTGCTTATTCTAAACGGAATGTGGATATGGAATGACTATCTGCTGCCGTATTTAACATTGGGAACATCTGAAAGCAAAACTTTGGTTTTAGAGCTTTTTTATGCAAAAATGACATCAGGTCAGTTCGGAAATCCGTGGGAGTTAATCTTTCCTGCGGTATTAATTTCGGTTATACCGATGATTATAGTATTTTTATTTTTGCAAAAGTATTTTGTTAAGGGTGTATCAGCAGGGGCAATAAAATCTTAAGCTTGACGTATTTGCGAGTATTTTAACAAAGCGGATGGTGAAAATATGAAAAGACAAAAACCGTTTAACAGAGGAGCGGGAATACTTCTTGCAATAAGCAGTCTTCCGTCGCCGTATGGAATTGGAACATTGGGTGACAGCGCATATAAATTTGTCGATTTTTTAAAAAAGTCAGGTCAAAGCTATTGGCAGGTACTTCCCATAGGTCCTACAAGCTATGGCGACAGTCCTTATCAAAGCTTTTCGGCATTTGCAGGAAATCCGTATTTTATTGATCTTATAAGTCTTGCGCAAGATGGACTTTTAAAGCGAGAGGATATAGAGGCTTTTGACTGGGGTAAAGATGAAGAAAAAGTCGATTATCAAAAGCTTTATGATTACAGATTTAATATCTTGCGTATGGCATATGAAAACAGTAATCACAAAGGCGAAGAAGAGTACAAAAAGTTCTGTGCAGATAACGATTGCTGGCTTGCCGACTTTTCAGAGTTTATGGCTGTAAAAAAGCATTTCGGAGATAAAAGCTGGCAGGATTGGCCTGATGATATTCGCATGAAAAAGACAGAACCCTGCGAAGAGCTTTTAAAAAATCTTGAATATGAAATTGATTTTATAAAATTTTGTCAGTTTTATTTCTTTAAACAATGGAAAAAGCTCAAAGACTACGCAAACCGCTCCGGTATAAAAATCATAGGAGATATACCGATTTACGTTTCGCCTGACAGCGCAGATGTATGGGCAGGAAAAGAAGAATTTGAATTAGATAAAGATGGCAAAATGATAAATGTCGCAGGTGTTCCGCCTGATGAGTTTTCAGATGACGGGCAGAAGTGGGGCAATCCGCTTTATAACTGGGAGGAAATGGAAAAAAACGGTTTTACGTGGTGGAAGTTAAGGATGGAGTTTTCTGCCCGTATGTTTGATGTTATAAGAATAGACCATTTTATAGGTATTGAAAGATATTACAGCGTATCGGCAAACAGCAAAAATGCCAAGAACGGAAAGTGGAAAAAAGGTCCGGGCATAAAGCTTTTAAATGCCGTAAGCGAAGTGTTGGGTAATACTAAAATTATTGCAGAAGATTTAGGGGCTGTTACGCCTGCGGTGACAAGGCTGAGATTAAAAGCAGGCTATCCCGGAATGAAAATTTTAGAATATGCCTTTGGTACAGATTCAAAAAATAAAAATCTGCCGCACAATTTTGAAACTGACTGTGTAGTATATGGCGGAACTCACGACAACGAAACCTTAGCAGGATTCTTTAAAAGACCGTCGGGCAAAGATGCAGATTTTGCAAGAGAATATCTTAATGTTAAAACCAATAAAAAGCTTGCTTGGGCTACGATACGCGCCGGGTATGCAAGTGTTGCATCTCTTGCTGTATTTCAAATGCAGGACTTTTTAGAGCTTGATAACAGCGCACGAATGAATTTTCCGTCAACTGTGGGAGATAATTGGAAATGGCGGCTGAAATCTGATGAAATCAGCGATGAATTGGCGGAAAAAATATATAAAATGGCTAAAATTTACGGCAGAGTGGAGGATGAAGTATGAATGAATTTGAAAAAAACACAGATAACTGCCTTTTAAACGAATTTGGAGTATCAAGGCAAAATGCAACAACGCATCAATTATACAGAGCAATATCAAAAACAGCATTTGCAACGATTCAGTCTGAGTGGAAAAAGCCAAAAAACAAAAAGACAGTATGTTATTTTTCTGCTGAATTTTTAATAGGGCGAATGATAACATCTAATCTTTTAAATACAGGGCTTTTAGACGAATGCGAAAAATATTTAAATTCAGTAGGTAAAAGTATAAAAATATTTGAAAATATAGAGGATGCAGCTCTCGGTAACGGAGGCTTGGGCAGACTTGCCGCTTGCTTTTTAGACTCTGCGGCAACAATTGGCTATGCCTTAAACGGATACGGTATAAGATACAGATATGGCTTATTCAAACAAAGCTTTGTTGACGGTTGGCAAAACGAAACAGCAGATGACTGGCTGGCGGCATCTGACCCCTGGAGTATAAGGCGAGAAGACGAAAAGGTGCTCGTTAAATTCGGAGCTCAGAGTGTTTATGCCGTACCTTACGATATGCCTGTAATAGGTTATTTTCCCGGTAACGATAAAGCCGCAATAAACACACTCAGGCTTTGGCAGTCAGAGCCTGTAAATGCATTTGATTTTACTGCATTTAATGAACAAAGATACTCAGATGCCGTAAGTGAAAAAAACAGAGCAGAAGCAATTAGTGCAGTTTTGTACCCTAATGATGAGGGATATGAGGGAAAATGCTTAAGATTAAAACAACAGTATTTTTTTGCAAGTGCATCTTTGGTCAGTATTTTAAAAGAGTATAAAAATAAATTTTCAAACGATTTTTCGCATTTTTCAGAACAGTATGCAATTCAGCTTAACGATACTCATCCGACGGTCGCAATACCTGAGTTATTAAGGCTGTTAACCGAACAGGAAAATTTAGGATTCGATGAGGCTTTTGAAATATGCAAAAATACCTTTGCATACACAAACCATACCATTATGGCAGAAGCTTTGGAAAAGTGGGATGTTAAGCTTTTTAACTCGGTGCTGCCCGAAGTTTACCCATATGTTGTAATGATTAACTTAAAGCTAAAACGTGATTTGGCTGCTATGGGTATATGCGGCAATGAACAAAATCAGTATCTGATTTTAGAGAATAATTTAGTTCATATGGCGCGTATGGCTATTTATGCAACGCATTCAACTAACGGAGTTGCACAAATTCATACCGAAATACTGAAAGAAAAAGCACTTTCAAACTGGCACAAGCTCTACCCGGGAAGATTTAAAAACGAAACAAACGGAATAACTCAGAGAAGGTGGCTTAAACTGTGTAATCCTGAGCTTTCGGCATTTATAACTGAAAAGACGGGCGAGGGCTGGACAGTAAATTTAGACGAAATTAAAAAGCTTGAAAAATATAAAGATGATCCTGATGTTTTAAATAAATTCAACGAAATAAAGCTTGAAAAGAAAAAACAGCTTGCAGAGTTTATACTGAAAAAAGAGGGAATAAAAATCGACCCGACCTTTATGTTTGATATTCAGATAAAAAGACTGCACGAATATAAAAGACAGCTTTTGAATGCTTTTTCGATTTTGGATATTTACTACGGAATTTTGGATGGCAGAATAACCGATTTTACTCCTACTGTTTTTATATTCGGAGCTAAAGCTGCTCCGGGATACAGACGCGCAAAGGCAATTATAAAATATATAAACGAAATAGCAAAGCTTATTAACTCTGATGAAAGAGTGACCGATAAATTAAAGGTTGTTTTTGTGCAAAACTATAATGTATCTTATGCTGAAAAACTGATTCCGGCAGCAGATGTTTCAGAGCAGATTTCAACGGCAGGAACAGAGGCATCGGGCACAGGAAATATGAAGTTTATGCTAAACGGTGCGGTGACGCTGGGCACTTATGACGGAGCTAATATTGAGATTGTTGAGCAGGCAGGCGAAGAGAATAATTATATTTTCGGAGCTGAAGTAGAAGATATTGAAAAAATAAAATACACATATTCTCCTAAAAAGCTTTACGATGAAAATCCGCGCATACGTGCGGTTTTGGATTCTTTAATTAACGGTACTTTGCAAGATAACGCAAGCGGATGCTTTCGCGAACTTTATGATGCGATTTTATACGGCACAAGCTGGCACAAGGCAGACCACTATTTTATTCTGCACGATTTTATGTCGTATGCAGATGCAAAGCTAAAAGTAAACAAAGATTATAAAAACAAATCAGAGTTTTCTAAAAAATGTCTTTTAAATGTTGCAAATGCAGGCAAATTTTCAAGTGACAGAACAATTAAAGGCTATGCAGAAGATATTTGGAAAATTTAAGAATTTATTAAACCTCTCTGTTATATATAATATATCAGGGAGGTTGATTTTTATGGTTTTAAAAGCTGAATGTACAACGAAAGCAATAAGGCAGACTATGCATTTTAAAAATGTTGAGGTGCTGTCGTACGAAATTTTGTATCCGCTTTTTAGTTCGTCGATATTTTTTAAGGGGGTACAAAAGATTAATAATTATTACCGTGAAAATGCAATGTTGTTTGAAAAATATTGCAGAACAGCACTTTACAGAATGGCTTGCGAATCGGCAGCCGAGGCAATGAAAAACGGATATATGCCGATAAAATTCGATGCGGTACAGAGCTTTACACTGACATACAACGAAAACTGTGCAATAAGTCTTTATATTGACCGATATATGTTTACAGGCGGAGCGCACGGATTGACAGAAAGAGTTGCTGATACATTTGAGCTTGGCAGCGGAGCAAAAAGAATTGAGCTGTCCGATTTATTTCCTGATAATTTTTCATACAAACCCTATATAACTGACGCAGTAATAAAACAGATTAAAAGAGCAGAAAACGGAACGTATTTTGATGAGTATGAACAGAATGTTAAAGAGTGCTTTAATAAAAACTATTTTTATCTGACTGATTCAGGTCTTTTGGTGTATTTTCAGCAGTACGATATAGCTCCGTATTCATCGGGGATACCTGCATTTGTTATACCTTATGAAAAGAATGGTCCGATGCCGCCAAAATGTTAAAATAATTAAAAAAAGTTTGCATTAAATACTGGAATTTTGCTTTAGAATGTGGTATTATATTGAATATGGTATTATAAACTGGTGAAAATTGTTTGAAAAACTATGTTTTTGATTGTTATATTAAACAACCGATAAAAAGGAGTATGAGAAAATGGCTGAAGCCAAGAAAAAAAACCAAACAAATTCTAAGGCTAAAAAACCTGATACAAACAAAAAAACAACTAAAAAACAAGAAAATAAAAACGAAGAGACTATGAATCCCGAAATGATTTCGCTTCTTACCGTTGTGGGCGGAATTTTGCTTGGCGTATTTTTATTTGTGCCGTCAGGATTTTTTGGTGAGTGGATAAAAAACTTTTTTATGGGACTTTTAGGCTTGCCGGCGTATATTTTGCCTGTTTATCTTATAGTAAACGGAATACACAGAGCAATAAATAAAAAATATTACGAAAATATAAAAAATTATATTTTGGTGTTGGTTGGCATTGTAATTTTAAGCGGAATTTTTCATCTGTTTTCGCTTTTAGATAAAATGAATCCGTTTACACTTTCCGATCTTGCAGATTATTTTCTATATGGCTTAGAAGGTTTGGGAGGCGGACTTTTAGGCGGTATTTTAACCGACGTTATGCGTTCGATGGTTGGCGGTATTGCAACCGGAGTTATTTTGATTACAGTATTAATTATTTTAATAATGATTATAACAAAATGGTCGCCGGTAAAGGCACTCTTGCGTGGTATTATCCGTATGGTAAGAGCTGCTAAAGAAACCGGAAAAGAAATTAAGGAAGAAGCAATTTTAATACCCGAGCAGACTATTGTCGAAGAACAGATGGCTGTCCGCAGTCGCAAAAAGTTTCCGAATTTCAGCGACGAAGATGTTACCCGTAATTCTGATGATAAAAAAGGTAAAATGCATACTGACGATGTTCCCGAAAAGCCGTACGATGAAGCAGGCTATTTGCCTGAAGCGCTGCGTGGCGTAGATTATGATATGTCGGTTGATATTGATAATATTGACGAAATTTTAGAAAATGCAGTTCCGGTATTTACCGGACGTGACTCTCGCAGAACAACATCGCCGGTTATAACAGAAGAAGTACCTCAGGAGGAAATAACAGAAGACTATCAGCCGACGGCACAAATGGATTCTGATGTTAATATGGGCGATGAAGAAATTATCTATCCCGAAAAATTAGAGGGAATGATTGATGTTTCGGCAGAAATTGAGGGCGAAATATTTGAAAAGATTCCTTATACATATCCTGATTACGATTTGCTTGATGATGTATCGGGTGCAACAAATAACGAAAATTCACGAAATGAGCTTAAAGAAACCGCACAAAAGCTTATTGCAACCTTAAAAAGCTTTAATGTTGAGGCAAAGCTTTTAAATGTCAGTAAGGGACCTACTGTTACGCGCTACGAACTTAAACTGGGCGAAGGTGTAAAGGTAAGTAAAATTGTCGGACTTTCTGAGGATATTTCTCTGCGCCTGGCTGCAAACAATGTGCGTATTGCACCCGTTCCCAACAAAGAGGCAGTCGGTGTTGAAATTCCTAACAAGAGTGTTGATACGGTACACATCCGTGAGGTTATAGACTCTGATGAATTCAGAGATTTTAAGTCGAAGCTTGCTTTTGCTCTGGGTAAAGACATCACGGGCAGAAACGTTGTGTTTGACCTCGCAAAAATGCCGCACGTTTTAATTGCAGGAGCAACAGGTTCGGGTAAGAGTGTATGTATAAACACCCTTATAACAAGCCTTATTTATAAAGCCGACCCAAATGAAGTTAAGCTTTTGATGGTAGACCCAAAGGTAGTTGAGCTTGGAATTTATAACGGCATACCGCATCTTTTAATACCGGTTGTAACTGACCCGAGAAGAGCATCGGGTGCTCTTTACTGGGCTGTGCAGGAGATGGTCAGAAGATATAATATGTTTGCCGAATGCGATGTAAGAAATATGGACGGATATAACGAACTGCTGAGAGAAAGAGGCAACGAAAACACGCTTCCGCATATCGTTATCATAATAGACGAGCTTGCAGACCTTATGATGGTTGCACCTAATGAGGTAGAAGATTCTATCTGTCGCTTGGCGCAGATGGCGCGTGCTGCCGGTATGCATCTTGTAATTGCAACACAAAGACCGTCTGTTGATGTTATCACCGGTCTTATTAAAGCAAACGTACCGTCAAGAATTGCGTTTTCGGTATCGTCAAGCATAGACAGCCGAACAATTTTAGATACCGGCGGAGCAGAAAAGCTTTTAGGACGCGGCGATATGCTCTTTGCGCCTATGGGTGCGCCAAAGCCGACAAGACTTCAGGGTGCGTTTATATCTGACAAAGAGGTTGAACGTGTTGTTGAGTTTATCAAGCACGGCTCTAAAGCAAGATATGACGAAGACATTATGGAAAAAATTGATAACGGAAAACCTGTAAACGTCAATGAACCTAACGGTGACGCAGGTGACAATGACGAGCTTTTGCCGCGTGCAATTGAAATAGCGGTTGACTCGGGTAAAATATCGGCATCTTACCTGCAACGCCGCTTAAAAGTAGGATTTTCACGAGCTGCCCGTATGATAGACCAAATGGAAGAACGTGGGTGGATAGGACCTCCTGAGGGAAGCAAACCCAGAGAGGTATTAATCAGCAAAGAAGATTATATGGAAATGAGTCTGCAATAAAGCAGAAAAACGGTGAGGGAAATATGAACGGAATAGACGCAGGTTTTTTGCCTGTTACCAAAGAAGAAATGAAACAGCTGGGTTGGGAGCAACTGGACTTTTTATGTCTGTCCGGCGATGCTTATGTTGACCATCCCAGCTTTGGTCATGCCATAATAACACGTGTGTTGGTTGCGGCAGGCTATCGTGTCGGAATAATAGCACAGCCAAAATGGCACGACGCTGAGGATATTAAAAGACTGGGCAGACCCAGGCTTGGAGTTTTGGTAGCGGCAGGAAATATGGACTCTATGGTAAATCATTATACTGCCGCTAAAAAGCCGAGACACGACGATATGTATTCCCCCGGTGGTAAAGCAGGATTTCGTCCCGACAGAGCAACAATTGTATATTGTAATCGTGTAAGAGAGGCATTTGGCGATATTCCTGTTATTATTGGCGGTATCGAGGCAAGTCTGCGCAGATTTGCGCATTATGATTACTGGTCAGACAAGGTACGTCGTTCGATTTTGGTTGACAGCCGTGCTGATTTATTAATATACGGAATGGGCGAAAAGCCTGTTGAAGAAATAGCAGATGCCTTAGATAAAGGTACGCCGATTAAAGATATAACCAATGTGCGCGGTACTTGTTATCTTACAAAAGACGCGCCGCAATCGAGCGATAATGTAAGGTATGTTCCATCGTTTGAAGAGGTAAGAGATGACAAAAGAAAATATGCCGAGGCAGTAAAAACCGAAAGCGAAGAGCAGGATGCGATTCGCGGCAAAACCTTGGTGCAAAAGCATATTGACAGATATTTGGTGCAAAATCCGCCTCCTATGCCGCTCACCCAGAGCGAAATGGACAGAGTATATAGCCTTCCGTATGCAAGAAACTATCATCCTATGTACGAAGATCAGGGCGGAATACCTGCTATATCAGAGGTTAAATTCAGTTTAACAAGTGTAAGAGGTTGTTTTGGCGCTTGTAATTTTTGCGCTTTGGCATTCCATCAGGGCAGAACAATTCAGGCAAGAAGCCATAAATCAATTATAGCAGAGGCGCAAAAGTTCATTCACGACCCTGATTTTAAAGGATATATACACGATGTTGGCGGTCCTACCGCAAACTTCAGACAAACTGCCTGCGAAAAACAGAAAAAAGCAGGCGTATGTAAGGACAGGCAATGCTTGTTCCCTGAACCGTGTCCTGCATTAAAAGCCGACCACAGCGATTATGTTGAGTTGCTTAGAAAGCTTCGTGCATTAGACGGAGTTAAAAAGGTTTTTGTGCGTTCGGGTATACGCTTTGACTATCTTATGGCAGACGATAGCGACAGCTTTTTTTACGAGCTTTGCGAGCATCATATAAGCGGTCAGTTAAAGGTTGCACCTGAGCATATATCACCTAATGCGCTTAAATATATGGGAAAACCGGCACGCAAGGTATATGACAAATTTGTGGACAAGTTCTACCGCATAAATGAAAAACTGGGCAAAAAGCAGTATTTAGTTCCTTATTTAATGTCCAGCCATCCGGGCAGTACGTTAAATGATGCAATAGCTTTGGCACTTTATTTAAAAGAACACCACATAACGCCACAGCAGGTGCAGGATTTTTATCCGACACCCGGTACAATATCGACCTGTATGTTTTATACGGGAATCGACCCAAGAACAATGCAGCCGGTTTATGTTCCTAAAAGTGCAGAAGATAAGGCAATGCAAAGAGCACTTTTACAATATAAAAATCCCGATAACTATAATACAGTATATAAGGCGTTGCAAAAAGCCGGACGCGAAGACTTAATTGGCTTTGGCAGCGAATGTCTTATAAGACCTAAAAGACAGATGAATGATAAAGGAGGATATAAAAATGAAAGCAAAAATTCTGGACGGAAAAATGGTTTCGACAAGAATAAAAGAGGAGTTAAAGCAAGAGGTGGCAAAGCTAAAAGCAGAAAAAGGCATTGAGCCCGGTCTTGCGGTTATAATTGTGGGTGAAGACCCTGCATCTAAAATTTATGTTCGTAATAAAAAGCTTGCATGCGAAGCGATTGGTATACGTTCTGAAGAATATGCCCTTCCTGAAAACACAACGCAGGAAGAACTTATCGCATTGGTAGAAGAGCTTAACAACAAAAAAGAAATTCACGGTATTTTGTGTCAGCTTCCGCTTCCTAAGCATTTAGATGAAGAGGCGGTAATAAACGCAATTTCGCCTAAAAAGGATGTTGATGCATTCCATCCGGTAAACGTAGGAAAAATTATGATAGGCAATTTTGATTTTCTGCCGTGTACTCCTGCAGGAGTTATGGAGTTAATTAAAGAAAGCGGTATAGACGTTAAAGGCAAAGAATGCGTTGTCGTAGGTCGCAGTAATATTGTAGGAAAGCCAATGGCAATGCTGCTTTTACATCAGCACGGAACAGTGACTGTATGCCATTCTAAAACACGCGACCTAAAAGAAGTTTGCCAAAGAGCAGATATTTTGGTTGCAGCAGTTGGTGTACCTGAGCTTATTAAGGGTGATATGGTTAAAGAGGGCGCGGTTGTAATTGATGTAGGAATGAACCGTCTGCCCGATAAGCTTGTTGGCGATGTTGAGTTTGATTCTGTTGCAGAGCGTGCGTGCGCAATCACACCTGTTCCGGGTGGAGTAGGTCCTATGACTATTGCAATGCTTATGAAAAACACAGTAAAGGCTGCAACCCTTTAATTGTGAAAAAATAATGAATTTTAGTATCAAAAATAAATAGTTCTTGCGGTTTTGCTTTATATGTGATACAATATATATGTAAAATAATGTTTTCTTAAATAAAACGAGAATATTGAAATAGGAGGCTTTAAAAATGGAAGTAAGATGCGCTTCAAATCCAAGAGATGTAAAACATTACACTACAGAAAGACTTAGAGAAGAATTTCATATCAGCGGTCTTTTTACAAACGACAACATTAAGATGGTTTACAGTCATATCGACAGAATCATCACAGCAGGTGTTATGCCCGTAACCAAAGAGTTAAAGCTTGAGGGCGGCAAAGAGCTTGCGTCAGACTATTTCTTAGAAAGACGTGAAATGGGCTGTATCAATATCGGCGGTAAGGGTATCATTACAATCGACGGAACAGATTATGAGCTTAATCCGCGTGACGGTATCTATATTGGTATGGGCAACAAAGAAATCGTATTTAAATGCGTAGATGCGGCAAATCCGCCGAAATTCTATGTTTCTTCTTGCCCTGCACACAAAACATATCCTATCGCTAAAATCGATATTACAAAGGCTAAAAAAGTTCCTTGCGGTTCGGTTGAAGAATGTAACAAAAGAGTTATTAACCAGTACATCCATCCCGAAGTTATGCAGAGCTGTCAGCTTGCTATGGGTCTTACTCAGCTTGAGGTTGGTTCTAACTGGAACACAATGCCTTCACACACTCACGACAGACGTATGGAAGTTTATCTGTATCTTGACATGGGCGAAAACGATGCAGTATTCCATATGATGGGCGAGCCGAAAGAAACAAGACATATTATTATGCACAACGAAGAAGCTGTTATCTCTCCAAGCTGGTCAATCCACAGCGGTGTAGGTACTAAAAATTATTCGTTCATATGGGCAATGTGCGGCGAAAATCAGGAATTTACCGATATGGATCATATCGAAACAAAAGAGCTTTTATAATTAAAAATTATACATATTAAAACAGAGAGAGGATGAATCAAATGTTTGATTTAACAGGTAAAGTTGCTTTGGTAACAGGTGCATCTTACGGTATTGGTTATGCAATTGCCAAAGCATATGCTCAAGCTGGTGCTAAAATCGTATTTAACGATATTAAACAGGAATTGGTTGACAAGGGCATAGAAAGCTATAAGGCAGACGGAATTGATGCTCACGGCTATGTTTGCGACGTAACAGATGAAGATGCTGTAAATGCTATGGTAGCACAGATTGAAAAAGAAGTTGGAGTTATCGACATTTTGGTTAACAATGCCGGCATCATCAAAAGAATCCCTATGGTAGAAATGAGTGCTGCAGAGTTCCGTCAGGTTATCGATGTTGACTTAAACGCACCGTTTATCGTATCAAAAGCAGTTATTCCGTCAATGATTAAAAAAGGTCACGGAAAAATTATTAACATCTGCTCAATGATGAGTGAATTGGGTCGCGAAACTGTATCTGCATATGCTGCTGCTAAAGGTGGTCTTAAAATGCTTACCCGTAACATTGCATCTGAGTATGGTGAATTTAACATCCAGTGTAACGGTATCGGACCGGGTTACATTGCAACACCGCAGACAGCTCCGCTTCGCGAAAGACAGGCAGATGGCTCACGTCATCCGTTCGACAGCTTTATTATTGCTAAAACTCCGGCTGCACGTTGGGGAGATCCTGAAGATTTAGCAGGTCCTGCTATCTTCTTGGCAAGCGATGCTTCTAACTTCGTAAACGGTCACGTTCTTTATGTTGACGGCGGTATCTTGGCATACATCGGAAAACAGCCGTGATAATTTGTCAAAAATAGTGATAAAATAAATATAAAGCAGTCGAAATATTACTTCGGCTGCTTTAATTTTGATAAAATATCCAAAAAATTTTAAAAGTTTGCAAAAAATGCTTGCATTCTTGTTTTAGTTTTGGTATAATATATTCGTTGTTTTTATGCGAATGAAATTTGATGATGCAATTGGAGGTGCAATATATATGGCAAAGTGTGAAATTTGCGGCAAAGGTGTAACTTTCGGAATTAAGGTCAGCCACTCTCACAGAAGAAGCAACCGTACATGGAAACCGAACATCAGAAGAGTAAAGGCAATCGTAGCCGGCACTCCTAAGACAATTTCTGTTTGTTCACGTTGTCTCCGTTCCGACAAGGTAACAAGAGCCTAATTAAAGAAATATAACCGCCTTATATAAGGCGGTTTTTTTCTTTTGTAAACAAATCCTGATTGACAAAAATGGCGTAATATGATAAAATTAATGCAAACGATTGCACGGGAGGAAATAATATGCCGGTTACATTAAAAGATATAGCCAGACAAACGGGCGTATCAGTTTCTACTGTGTCAAGAGTTTTAAGCGGCGATAAGGCGATTAGTGTTCAAACACAAAAAAATGTTCGCAAGGCAGCTAAAAAAATGGGATACCGTGTTAATACTGTTGCGCGCAGTCTTAAAATGAACCGTACATATACTGTGGGATTTGTATGCCCTGAAATAACCAACGAATTTTTTATGAAAATCGCAAAGGGTGTAGAGCAGGAGCTAAAACAAAGCGGATACAGCGTTATAATCTGTACATCCAACGAAAATGTTGAAGACGAGGCACGAAGCCTGCGCATTCTGCGTGAAAAATGTGTTGACGGAATGATAATAATTCCTTGTTCTAATGAGGGTAAGCATATAAAAGAGCTGTGCGGTGACAGTTGTCCTGTTGTTTTGGCAGACAGACTGGTTGACGATTTAAAAACTGATGCTGTTTTGGTTAATAACGAGGCGGCAAGCTTTGCTTTAGTTGACGGACTTATTAAAAAAGGTAAAAAGCGAATAGCATTTTTAGGCGGTAATGAGCTTATTACCTCGGCAAAAGAACGTTTTTCAGGATACTTAAAAGCCTTAAAAGAAAATAACATAACCGTAGAGCCTGATTTAATTCGCTTTGGCGATTTTTATCTTCAAAGCGGATATGACATAATGAAAGATTTTTGTGAAATGGAAAATCCACCGAAAGAGTTTTTTATTTCAAACTATTTTATGCAGGTTGGTGCAGAGCGATATTTGCAGGAACATCAGAAAAACAAAGAAGACGAGCTTACCATTGTCGGATTTGATAATATGGATGCATCGCCGTTATTTCGATTTACAGAGCGCACTGCGGTTCAGCCTATGGTTGCAATAGGAACAGAGGCGGCAAGACTTTTGCGCCGCAGAATAGAAGGCGATAAAGAATCTTTCCCGCTAATCAGCCGTTTTGATGTTGACTGGAATGTCAATAACTAAAGTAAATTAAAGAGGAAAAACCTCTTTTATTTTTAAAGTTTATGCAATCGTTTGCATAAAGTGAGTAAAAAATTAATTAACATATTAAGGAGGAATTTGTTATGGCAAAAAGCAGATTGATAGGCGATTATCCGGTTATCGGAATCCGCCCCACAATTGACGGAAGAAGAGGCGTACTTAAAGTAAGAGAATCCTTAGAGGTTCAGACGATGAATATGGCAAAGGCAGCAGCAGAGCTTATTTCATCTAACCTTAAATATTCAAATGGCGAGCCTGTAAAGGTTGTTATTGCAGATACTACAATCGGAAGAGTAGCAGAAGCTGCAGCTTGTGCAGATAAATTTAAAAAAGAGGGTGTTGATATTACCTTAACTGTTACTCCGTGCTGGTGCTACGGCTCAGAAACAATGGATATGGACCCGATGACCATAAAAGGTGTATGGGGCTTTAACGGAACAGAGCGCCCCGGTGCTGTATACCTGGCTGCTGTTTTAGCAAGCCATGCACAAAAAGGCTTACCTGCATTCGGTATCTACGGTCACGATGTTCAGGATATGACAGATACATCAATCCCTGAAGACGTACAGGAAAAAATTCTGCGTTTTGCCCGTGCGGCAGTTGCAGCAGCAACAATGAGAGGCAAGTCATACCTGCAGATTGGTTCTGTATGTATGGGTATCGGCGGCTCTATTATCGACCCTGCATTTATCGAAGAATATCTCGGTATGAGAGTTGAATCAGTTGACGAGGTGGAAATTATCAGAAGAATGTCAGAGGGCATTTATGACGAGGCTGAATATCAGAAAGCTTTGGCTTGGGCTAAAGAAAAATGCAATATAGGCTTTGACAAAAACCCTGTTGACTTGCAGATTAGTGCAGAAGAAAAAGAAGAGCAGTTTGCATTTGTTGTTAAAATGATGTGTATTATAAAAGACCTTATGAACGGCAATCCGAATCTTCCTGAGGGATGCGAAGAAGAAATGGTTGGTCACAACGCAATCGCGGCAGGATTTCAGGGTCAAAGACAGTGGACAGACTTCTATCCGAACTGCGACTTCCCCGAGGCTATGCTTAACACATCTTTTGACTGGAACGGTGCAAGAGAACCTTATATTTTAGCAACAGAAAACGACGTATTAAACGGTATCGGTATGTTGTTCGGAAAGCTTCTTACTAACCGTGCACAGATGTTTGCCGATGTCAGAACATACTGGAGCGGTGATGCAGTTAAAAGAGCTGCAGGATACGAAATTGAAGGAAAAGCTAAAGAGGCAGACGGTTTTATTCACCTTATTAACTCGGGTGCTTGTTGCCTGGATGCCTGCGGTGAAGTAAAAGACGAAAACGGTAACGGTGTTATGAAGCCTTGGTATGAAATAACCAAAGAAGACGAAGATGCTATTATGGCGGCAACAACATGGAATATGGCTGACCTCGGTTACTTCCGTGGCGGCGGATATTCTTCAAGATTCTTAACCAGAGCAGAAATGCCTGTAACTATGGTAAGACTTAACTTAGTAAAAGGCTTAGGTCCTGTTTTACAGCTTGCAGAAGGCTGGACTGTTAATCTTCCTGACGAGGTTTCGGATGTGCTCTGGAAGAGAACAGACTACACATGGCCGTGCACATGGTTTGCTCCAAGATGTACAGGTGAGGGCGCATTTAAAACCGCTTATGACGTAATGAATAACTGGGGTGCTAATCACGGCGCAATCAGCTATGGTCACATTGGTGCAGACCTCATTACACTTTGCTCAATCTTAAGAATTCCGGTTTCTATGCACAATGTTCCTGAAGAAAAAATCTTCAGACCTGCTAGCTGGAATGCTTTCGGTATGGATAAAGAAGGTCAGGATTACAGAGCTTGTCAGGCGTATGGTCCTACATACAAAACCATAAAATAAGGGATGTAAAAATTGTACGGAAGGCAAAAAGGGGATGCGGTAAAATGAATTTCATTTTGCTGCATCCCCTTTTTCATAAATTTTGATAAGTTTTTAATAAAAATAGTAATTTACATATTAAAAAAATGTAGTATAATATTCATAAGAGGTGATTGATATGAATATAGCATTTGCAGGATTTCGTCATGGACATATACTCAGTCTTTATTTTAAGGCGATAGATTCGGACGAGGTTAGCATTAAAGGTTGTTTTGAAGAAAATGATAAAGAAAGAGAAAAAATGGCAGACGCTTATAAGATAGATTTTAATTATCAGACTTATGAGGAAATTCTTTCAGACGATAGCATAGATATTGTTGCAATCGGAGATTATTTTGCCAAACGCGGTAAAATGTCAATCGAGGCATTAAAGCGCGGCAAACATGTTATTTGTGACAAGCCTATCTGTACTTCGCTTGACGAACTTTCAGAAATTGAAAAGCTGTCAGCTGAAAAAAATCTTAAGGTTGGATGTATGCTTGATTTAAGATATATGGCACAGACCGAAAAAGTAAAAGAATTAATTTTGCAAGGCGAAATAGGCGAGATTGTAAATATAGCTTTTACAGGTCAGCATTGCCTTGATTACGGTAATCGTGCTGCGTGGTATTTTGAAGAGGGCAAACACGGCGGAACAATAAACGATATTGCAATTCACGGTGTTGACCTTGTAAGATATTTAACCGGGAAAGATTTTACCAAGGTTAACTGCGCTAAGGCGTGGAATGCCTTTGCAACAAAAGAGCCGGATTTTAAAGATTGCGGACAGTTTATGGCTGAGATGGAAGATATATCTGTTATGGCAGATGTATCTTATGCTGCGCCAAAATGCAATAAAACTCTTCCTACATACTGGGATTTCTACTTGTGGGGTAAAAATGGAATGATTAACTTTAAATGCGCAGAAAAAGTTATCCATCTTTATAATAACGGCGAAGAAAAAATAATTGAATGTGAGGGCGGTGTCTCGAAATATCTTGATGATTTTGTTGCCGAGATAAAGGGAGATGGCAAATGCTTTGACACAACCGAAACATTAAAATCACAAAGACAGGTGTTAATGATTCAGCAGGAGGCGGACAAATGTTAAGAGTCGGTATTATCGGTGTGGGTCATATGGGAGCAAAGCACTTAGAAAATTTTTTGAATGGTAAAATAAAAAAGGCAAAAGTTACCGCACTTTGTGATGCCGGCGAAAAAAATATGAACCGATATAAAGAACAATTAGATGAAAATGTTAAATGCTTTAAAAAACCGAGTGACTTAATAAATTCGGGTATGGTTGACGGTGTTATAATTGCTACGCCGCACTATAGTCACCCTGAATTGTCAAAAGAAGCATTTGCTGCAGGACTTCATGTTTTTTGTGAAAAACCGGCAGGAGTTTATACAAAAAACGTAAGAGAAATGAATGATGCAGCACAAAAAAGCGGCAAGGTTTTTCAGATGAATTTTGTTATGCGGGATTTTGATCGCTTTAAAAAAATAAAAGAAATGATAGATTCGGGCGAACTTGGCGAAATTAAAAGATTCGTATGGATTTTAACCGACTGGTATCGCACACAGGCATATTATAACAGCAGTTCGTGGCGTGCAACATGGGCAGGCGAAGGCGGCGGAGTAATGTTAAATCAGAATCCGCATCAGTTAGACCTTATGTAATGGATGCTTGGTATGCCTGAAAGAGTAAGAGGTTTTTGCTATTTTGGCAAAAATCGTGACATTGAGGTTGAAGACGAGGCTACTGCGTATTTTGAATATGAAAACGGTGCGGCAGGTGTCTATATTACAACGACCGGAGAATTTCCCGGAACAAACAGATTAGAAATTTCGGGCGACAAAGGAAAACTTGTGCTTGAAGACGGTATAATAACTTTTTATAAGCTCGAAATATCTGAAAAAGAGTTTAACAGAATTACTGATACAACTTCAGGACCGATTCCGATGGAAAAGATAAATATTGATTATGAAGATAAGTCTGTTGATGACTGTCAGGCTGATATGATTAACAACTGGATATCGGCGGTGCTTTTCAATGAAAAGCTTATAGCACCTGGTGAAGAGGGCATAAAAAGCCTTGCAATTTCAAATGCGATATATCTGTCGACGTGGAATGATGAATGGGTTAAATTCCCGTTTGACGAGGATGAATTTTTAGAAAAACTTAATGATAAGATTAATAATTCAACATATGTAAAAAAAGAAATTAAAGAAGCCAAAGGCGGATTAAATTTTCATAGTTGAATTTAATAAAATATAACTGCACCATTTTAAGTTTTCTACATAAAATGGTGTAGTTTCTTGTTGTATAGAGTTGCTTTTGATGGGTTTTTAAGGTATAATTAATACATACAGAATTTTATTTTAGATTTTTTACCAAATTTTAAAAAAGTTTTTGGAGAGATAGAGATGAAACCTAAGATTTTAATTATAGGCGAAGACGATTTTTCAAAGAATATTCCGCATTTTGTTATAAGCTGTGAATATGGAAAAGCCGTGTCAAAAGCAGGAGGGTTGCCCATAGTGGCGCTTGATGCTATGAATCCTGAAGATTATGTAAAAATGTGTGATGGACTTTTGCTTACGGGCGGACCTGATATACATTGCGGAAGATACGGCGAATTTTATAGTGAAGACAGCGAGTTTCCGTATTTGTGCACAAACCGTGAGAATCTTGAATTTCAGATATGCAAGCTGTTTTTAAAGGCTAAAAAGCCGGTTTTTGGCATCGGAAGAGGTATGCAGATATTAAATGTTGTCTTGGGCGGAACACTATACCGTGACATTACTGATGAAGGTAATAATTTGATTCATACAGCTAAAGTTGATATTAAATCGCCTAAAGCGCATATTACATATCATAAGATAAACGTTAACACCGATACTGAATTATCAAAGGTTTTAAAAAATGAAGAAGTCGTAAACAGCTGTCATCATCAGGCTATAAAAGAGCTTGGCGAAAATTTTGTTGTTTCGGCTGTTTCTGAAGATGGATATATAGAGGCAATAGAGCACAAACAACAAAATGCCTTTGGTGTTCAATGGCATCCTGAGCATGCTGATGAAACACTTGATGCCGACGGCAGAATTTTTGATTACTTTGTATCTGTATGCAGGGAGGGATTGGTGTGAAAAAACCTGTAATTTTAATAACGGGCGGTCCCGGTTTTGACAGACAATTTCATACAGAGGCGAGAGTTTTAAATAAAACATATACATCAGCTATTGTAGCGGCAGGCGGTATACCTGTTATGGATTTAGACGAAAACGCGCTTGATGATTATGTGGCTATGTCAGATGGTTGTATTTTTACGGGAACGCATGCTTTTTTGCCCGATGAAAATCTGTCTATGGGCAATTTGCAGGTTGAGAGAATAAACCGTGACCATAAGCTTATGCATAAATTTATTGATGCGAAAAAACCTGTTTTGGGCATATGCCAGGGCTTTCAGCAGTTAAATACAGCTTTTAGCGGTGACTTATGCATAAATTTTAAACTCACAGATGGCGTTGAACATTGTCAAACAACACATACGATTAAAACAACACAGGGTTCTTTGGTTAATCGCTTGTTTGGTGACGAATTTCTCGTAAACAGTATCCACAATGTAAGGGTAGGAAAATTAGCTGATTGTTTTGTGCCGACTGCGTACTCACCGGATGGGGTGTTAGAGGCATACGAGCATAAAGAATTACCGGTTTATGGTTTTCAATGGCACCCCGAACGTATGCGCGGTGATTTTTCGGGCTGCCCGTACGGACCTAATACAGATGCGTTGTTCAAAGCCTTTGTCGAAATGTGCATATCGTACAAGTAAAAAATATTTATGTTGAGGTATTAAGGTTAAATTGTACGGTTATTGTGTATAAAAATGTCGTTGTTAAATAAATTTTGAAAAAGTGTTTATAATTTGAAAAAACAAGAGGTATAAAAGAATGGCATACGATTTTACTAAACTGAAAAATAATTTAGAAAATATTGGTTATAAGGTATCCGTTTTTGATACTAAAGAAGATGCGGCAAAATATATGGATAGCAGTATAAACGGCAAAGTGGTTGGTTTTGGCGGCTCTGTAACGCTTCGCGAAATGAATCTGTTTAAAATGCTGTCAACGCATAACACGGTATATTGGCACGATGAAAAGCCTGAAAATATGACTGTGATGGAAACCAGAACAGCAGCGTCGCAGGCAGAAATATATATCAGCTCAGTCAATGGAATTTCTGAACAGGGCGAAATTATAAATATTGACAATACGGGTAATCGTGTTGCTGCGATTTCTTACGGCCCATCTAAAATATATTTGGTAATAGGTGAAAATAAAGTAGCGCCCGATTATGAATCAGCACTTTTTCGTGCACGAAATATTGCGGCACCTCTTAATGCACAGCGCTTAAAACGCAAAACTCCGTGTGCAGCAAATGCTGATAAGTGCTATGACTGCAAAAGCCCGGAGCGTATTTGCAGAAATCTTTCAGTGCTTTGGAAAAAACCAACCGGTGCAGAATATGAAGTGATTTTAATCAAAGAGCATCTGGGATATTAATAAGCTGCAAATTTTCTGCTATATAAAAATGAAATTTAACACAGGAAGAAAAACTATGAATCAGTCGGCAAAAAAAGTCATATTTGTTGCAAACATCCCTGCGATGCCTGACAAAGAAAAGGATGGCGAAAATTTTTGCCGTCTGTTTCATATGAACGATGTACACGATATGTATGTAAAAGCATCGGTTACATCCTAACGATGCCGGCTATGACGTAATGTTTAAGCTGATGTTAAAAGAACTGGGAATTGCACAAAAAGTCAAGTAATTTTTGTTGTTTAAGATATATAAATAAAAAATGGTTGACAATTTGTCGAAATATGGTTATAATTAATACAGTTTAATATTTGAGCTATGTGAAGTGTACAGGAGAAAGGTGCATACCTTGCCGAAGGAGTAATGCTCTCAGGCGCAAAAGCAGAGACTGTGCATGGATAGCACTCCGGAGAAGTCCGGTTTCTTATCATAAAGAAACCAAAAGGATGCCGAAGGTGTAAAACCCGTAAGGGTTAATCTCTCAGGCAAAAGGACGGAGCAAATGCATATCTTTTTTTGTTATGCGTTTATATTTATCCGGAGTCGCCTCAAATATGGCGACTTTTTTAATTTTAATTTTAGGAGGATAAAAAAATGCAAGAAACACTTTTAAATCTTGTGGCAAATGCCAACAAGTATCTGTCTGACTACATTTTAATTATTCTTTTGGTCGGCACAGGTTTGTTCTTTACTTTTAAAACTAAGTTTGTTCAGGTTCGTTGCTTCGGCGAAGGAATGAGACAGACATTTGGCAACCTCAAGCTTCGTGGCGGCAAGCAGATAAGCGGACTTAGTTCGTTCCAGGCTTTAGCAACAGCTATTGCGGCTCAGGTTGGTACAGGTAACATCGTTGGTGCATCAGGTGCTATCTTAATAGGAGGACCGGGTGCGATATTCTGGATGTGGATTATTGCCTTTTTGGGTATGGCTACCATCTATGCCGAGGCAGTTTTAGCACAGGAAACAAGAATTAAAGACGCAAATGGCGAAATTCAGGGCGGACCGGTTTACTACATAAAAAAAGCATTCCCTAACGGATTCGGAACATTCCTTTCTGTATTCTTTGCAATCGCAGCTGTTTTAGCTCTCGGCTTTATGGGCAGCATGGTTCAGTCAAACTCTATCGCTGAAACCTGTAATACAGCATTTGGTATTCCTGTTTGGGTAATGGGTGTTGCTGTTGCTTTAATTTCAGCAATTATTTTTATCGGCGGTGTTCAGAGACTTGCTTCAGTTACCGAAAAAATGGTACCGTTTATGGCACTTCTTTATATTATCGGTGGATTGGTAATTCTTTGCATAAGAGCCAAGTTTATTCCTGAAACCATTGGTATGATTTTTAAGTTTGCATTCACCCCTTCTGCTCTTATCGGTGGTGGTATTGGTTATGCACTTAAAACTGCTATCAGCCAGGGTGCAAAAAGAGGCCTTTTCTCTAACGAAGCCGGTATGGGTTCAACACCACACGCACATGCTATGGCAAATGTTGAAAAACCGCACGATCAGGGTGTGGCAGCTATGATAGGTGTATTTATTGATACATTCATAGTTCTTACAATGACCGCTTTGGTTGTTATTTCCTGCCTCTATGTTGGCGATGGCCCTTTAGCAGGTCTTGCAGGTGATGCTTATTTAGCGGCAACAAGCGGTGCAGAAGCTATTGTATCAAAAACAAGCGCAATGCAGATGGCATTTTCAGGCGCGATTGGCTCTGAAGTTTTTGGTAACAGCTTTGTAGCAGTTTGTTTGTTCTTCTTTGCTCTTTCAACCATTATCGGATGGAACTTTTTTGGTAAGATTAATGCACAGTATCTTACAAAGAACAGCAAGGCGGGAACACTTCTTTATGCTATAATATCTATTGCATTTATCTTTACCGGTTCACTTCTTTCAAACGACCTCGTTTGGGAGCTTACCGACTTCTTTAACTATCTGATGGTTATTCCTAACGTAATCGCATTGATTGCACTTTACAAGATAGTTGCTAAAAATGCTAAAAATAAATAAGCAGTATATAAAAATGCGGTGCTTTTAGCACCGCATTTTTTTATTGTATGTTTGTTTGTGTGGTATACAAATGATAATAATGTCCTTTTTGAGCCATAAGCTCATCGTGAGTGCCTTGCTCTAAAATGCTTTTTTTACCTATAACAAATATTTTATCTGCATCTTTTATAGTAGAAAGTCTGTGTGCGATTATGAACGAAGTTCTGTTTTTTAACACTACATCTATACCTTCAATCAGCTGTCGTTCTGTTTCAGTGTCTATATTACTTGTTGCTTCGTCTAAAACAAAAATATCAGGATTTCTTAAAATTGCTCTTGCAAGTGATATCATTTGTCGTTGACCTACCGAAAGAGTAGAGCCCCGTTCGCTGACGGTTGTAAAGTATCCGTCAGGCATTTTAGATATAAACTCGTCTGCGCCTACCAGTTTAGCGGCTTGTATAACATCTTCGTCAGTTGCATCAAGCTTTCCGTAACGGATGTTTTCCATTATTGTGTTCGAGAATATGAAACAATCCTGAAGCATATATCCCATTCTGTCGCGAAGAGAGGATACCGTAACATCGGCAATGTTCTGACCGTCAATTAAAATCTGTCCGTCTTTTAAATTATAATAACGGCTTAGCAGATTTACAATGGTCGATTTTCCTCCGCCTGTTTCGCCGACTAAGGCTATTTTTTCTCCTGCGTTTACTTTAAACGAAATGTTTTCAAGAACGTTGCCTTTTTCCTCGTCGTAAGCAAATGTTACGTTTTTAAACTCAATTTCACCTTTTTTATAATCTAATGGTTTAGCATCAGGCTTATCGTGAATTACCGTATCTTCTTCCATTGTTTCAAATATACGTTCCAAATAAGCCAGACCTGTGATAAGCGCATTATAATGAACGCTTAAGTTAGCGACCGGAGTCCAGAAACGAGTAATGTAGTTTGTCATCGCAATCACAACACCGACCTGATATGCTGCCGGGTCTTTAAATACTGCGGCTATTGCGATGTAGAACACAAAGCTTGTCATAAGATTATCCATAAAGCTTGTTATTTGCGGTATTAAAAGCTCGATGGAGTTTGCTTTCATAAAGTGTTGCATTGATTCTCCGGCTAAAACCTTAAGCACACGGCTGTTTCTGCGTTCTCGCACAAATGCCTGTGTTATTCGCACGCCGTTTATACTTTCATGTACATATGCAGTAAGATTCGAGTTTTTATCGCTGTAACTCTGCCACGCTTTTCTGTGTATATTCTTTAAAAAATAAAGTATAGCCACAAATATCGGTGCACCAATTAATGTAACTATTGTCAGCTTTACGTCTATCATCAGCATAAATACGACAACAAACAAAAGTGACAGCAAATCCATTAAAGAACTTATAATTCCGCCTGAGAGTAAGTTTGCTATGTTATTGACGTAATTAACAGCGCGTACTAAAATTTTTCCGTGCGGTCGGCTGTCGTAATAAGTAAACGGCAGTTTTTGTAAATGTTTAAACAAATCTAAACGAATATCGCTTATAACACTCTGACCGATTAAGGTTATGTGCTTAGATGAGTATTTAGATGCAAAAAAATTGTAAACTGCAAATGCAATTATTATTACACCTAACATCAAAAGGCCTTTTATACTTTTGTTTGGAATTTGCACATCTATGGCATTCTGAAAAAGATAGGGAACAGATGCAGAAATTGCCGAGGATAGTATTTGCGCAAAAAGCGCAACAATAAAGCTGATTTTATAAGGCTTTAAATAATGACCGACTTTGCGCAGATGTTTTTTACCAAATTTAATTTTTAAATCTTCGTCTTCGCGGAAAGTATTTACTTTAGCCATTATATCACACCTCCGTTCCTGAGTGTCTGGAACTGAATTGCTGTTTGTAAATATTATAGTAAAAACCCTTGTTTAAAATAAGCTCGTTGTGTGTTCCGCGTTCTGTAATTTTACCGTCTTTAAAAACTAATATCTGGTCGCAGTCTTTAACAGACGAAATTCGCTGCGATATGATAATTACAGTTTTATCTTTTAATTTAGTATTTATCTGATTCTGAATATACTTTTCTGTATCGGCATCAAGAGCGGAGGTTGTGTCATCTAAAATAAGAATGGACGGATTTTTAAGTATAGCACGCGCTAAGGTTATTCTTTGCTTTTGTCCGCCTGAAAGACCGAGACCGCGCTCGCCTATGATGGTATAATATCCTTCCGGCAAGCGTGATATAAAATCGTGTGCTTTAGCCATCTTTGCGGCTTTTATTATATCTTCCATCTTAGCGCCCGGATGTCCGTAAGCTATGTTTTTAGCGATAGATTCAGAAAACAGGAATACATCCTGCTGTGATACCGAAACGCTGTTTCGTAAAAGCTCAAGGTCAATTTTGCGTATATCTTCTCCGTCTATTAATATTCTTCCGCCTGTTGGCTCGTAAAAACGGTCTATTAAGTTTATTACGGTAGATTTTCCTGAGCCTGTCGAGCCGACAATACCTATTTTTTGTCCTCTGTCTATTCTGAAGGTTACGCTGCGCAGAGCACCCTCGTTTTCGTAATTAAACGTTACATGGTCAAAGAAAATATCGCCATAAAGCTTTTCTTTCTTTACCTCGGGATGATTTGTAATCTCGGGCTGTTCGTTCAAAAACTCTTTGATTTTATCGCCTGATGCCGAAATATTTGAAAATTCGTTTACTACATTGCTGAACGATGTAAGCGGAGCAGTAACTCGCCATACAAGAGAGTTAAACATAACAATTTCGCCGACTGTCATATATCCTTTAATTGTTAAAATACCGCCGACAACTACTATGTAAAGGTTGAATATATCATATATTTTTCCCATTATCGGTCCGTATTTGCGGGAAATATCATTTGCTTTTATATTTGCATTTTTAAAGTCTGAATTTGCTCTTTTTAGCTTTTCTGCTTCAAAGTCTTCGTTGCAAAATGCTTTAACAACACGATTTGCGCTTATGTTTTCCTGTACGACTGTATTAAGACGTGCACGCATTTCGCGTATTCTTTTATGTGCAGGACGAATTTCTTTTGAAAGCATTGCCGCTAAAATACCAAGCATTGGCAGTACAAAAAGCAGAAGCATTAAAACTAAAGGACCGCCGGCAAAAAGCATCATAAAAAGGCTCGAAATAAAAGCTATAGCCTGGCTTATTGTGTTGGGAAGAGCTGCAGAGTAAAAGCTTTGAACGAAATCAATATCCGACGTCATTCTTGTCATAAGGTCGCCGGTTCGGTGTGAATCGAAATATTTAAAATCTAAAGACAGAATTTTTTTAAATCCTTTTTGACGCAGGTCAAAAGCAATTTTCTGACCTATAAAGTTTAATGAATATGAAGAAAAATAGGTAAGCACCATTATTAAAAGGCGCAGTCCTAAAAATGCAAGCAGAATAGTTATTAATGATTTATAACTGTTTGAATAAAAAACAGTATCGACAATATACTTTATAATATAAGTTAAACCGATACCTAAAATTGTAGTGCAGATTTTTGTAAAAATCGCAACTGAAAATCGTATTCTGTGTCCTTTGATAAGCTCGCTGAAAAATGACGGTTTTTTCATAGAACCTCACCTCAAACTATTTATTTTGCGGTTATTTTACCATTAGTTTCAGGGGGTGTCAATTGCATAACCTTACTTTAAATTTCCATATTTGCGGTTTTGGGGTGATTAACTCGTGTATATTCGTATATGCTAACAAGTTTGCCAAAATCCTCCCAAATTCTATAAAAAAAGTTAAATTTATTGAATTTGTCAAATCAGTGTGTTATACTGAAACAAAAAAATGAAATTTAGGAGTGTTTGTTATGAGTAAAAAAGCGTATTTCTATATTGATGATGTAATCTGGCCGTATCGTGATATAACACGCGAAAAGCCTGCGTCTATTTTTGACCATCACCTTTTGAAAATGTTAAAAGAAGCACATGACAGATATGGCTTTAAGGTTGTGCTTAACAGCTTTTACAGAACTGATTATTTTTATGGCGATGACGAGTTTACATTAGCGGATATGACAGATGCTTACAAAGAAGAGTGGGAAGCGGCATCTGACTGGCTTAAAATAGGTTTTCACGCAAAGCAGGAGTTTCCTGACTATCCGCATGTAAATGCAGATTATGAAGATATGAAAAATCTTTACGAAAGATTTAAAAAAGAGGTAATACGTTTTGCAGGAGAAAAGGTGCTGTCAACAGCGTGCAATCCGCATTGGCTTCCGATAAGTAAAGAGGGTATATGCGCACTTCGTGACTGCGGAATAAAAATGGTTTCTGTAAGTACCGGAGACAGACAGGAATATAACGGCGATGAAAGTTCGCTTCCTTATGGTCATGCGTTCAGATTGCTGAACAACAGAAAGCCTGAAACTATGGTATTTGGCCGCAATTCACGTAACGAAGCAATAAAATATTCTATTTGCGGATACAACCATATGTCTGAAGAAGAAACAAAAAAAATCAGATTTACAAAAGATGTTGTTTTTGATGAGGAGACAGGCATTTATTTTAAAAAGTTCTGGAATGGTGTATGCTTAAATCTTACACCGCTTGAGGAAATAGAAGCAGATATGGCTAAAAGCTTAGAGCACGATTACAGTTTTTCTGCTACACATGAGCAGTATGCTTATCCTGATTATTTTGCATATCAGCCCGAAACTCGCGACAAGCTTTTTAAAATGTGCGAAATATATGAAAAGAACGGATATGAATACATATTTATTGAAGACCTTATTGAAGAATAATTTTTGTATTTAAACAAAAAGAAGGAAAGTAATATGTCGAAGAAAAACACCAAAAATACTAAGGGAAAGATAATAACGGCTGCCTGGGATTTGTTTTATGAGCAGGGTTATGAAGACACTACCATTGAAGAAATAATAGAAGCATCGGGCACGTCGAAAGGTTCTTTTTATCACTATTTCGAGGGGAAGGATGCGCTTTTGGGTTCTTTGTCGTACATTTTTGACGAAGAATATGAAAGACTTAAAGAAACACTTTCAGATGACATGAACAGCTTTGATAAGCTGTTATATCTTAACAGCGCACTTTTTTCTATGATAGAAGAGAGAATTGACATTGACCTTTTAACAAGGCTATATTCAACACAGCTTATAACCAAGGGAGAAAAGCATCTTTTAGATAGTAAACGTGTTTATTATAAGCTTTTAAAAAATATTGTTTCAGAGGGGCAAAAAAATAAAGAAATAACAGAGAATATGACTGTAAATGAGATTGTAAAGCTCTATGCTATGAGTGAACGCGCTTTGATTTATGACTGGTGCTTGTGTAATGGAGAATACTCTTTAAAAGCATATGCAAAAACAGTTATGCCTGTTTTTTTATCGGTAATTCGTCTTTAAAAAGTATTTTAAATTTTTCTTTGAATATTGTGGCTTTAAAGTAATTTTAAGAGAACTAAGTACAGACTACGGTCTATACTTAGTTCTCTATTGATTTTTGGAAAAATATGTGCTATAATACACTTAATTTATTATAGGAGGATTATTTTATGAGCGGTAACACAATTCAGATTCTGATTGCTATGGTTATTTATATGGCAGTAGTAATCATCATCGGTATTGCTTTTGCCAAAAAAGCAAATGTCAATTCCGAAAACTATTATTTAGGCGGTCGTTCATTAGGACCGTGGGTAACAGCAATGAGTGCAGAAGCATCTGATATGAGCGGATGGTTGCTTATGGGACTTCCGGGTGTAGCATACTGGTGCGGTCTTGCAGATGCGGCGTGGACTGCAATCGGTCTTGCGTTAGGTACATATTTAAACTGGCTTTTTGTATCTAAAAGACTTCGCAGATACAGTATAAGAGCCAACAACTCTATTACACTTCCTGAGTTTTTCTCAAACAGATTCCGTGAAAACAAAAAAGTTATTCTTACAATTGCGGCATTGTTTATTCTCGTATTCTTTACAGTATATGCTGCAAGCTGTTTTGTAACTTGCGGAAAGCTGTTTTCCACCTTGTTTGATTTACCTTATATCCCGATGATGCTTATCGGTGCAGCTTTCGTTTTGCTTTACACCATTTTAGGCGGATTTTTAGCTGAAAGTGCATCTGACTTTATGCAGGGTATTGTAATGATTATTGCACTTGTTGTAATCGTTGCTGTAGGAACAATCAGTGCAGGCGGTATAGGCGAAATTATTAAGAACGCAAAAGAAATCCCTGGATTTTTAGAATTCTTTGGCTTGGCAGCTCCTGCATTGGGCGAAGACGGTGCTCAGCTTGTTGAAGCAGGAAAGCCTGTTTTCGGTGCAGCTAAAGAATACGGAGTTCTCAGCGTTTTCTCTATGCTCGCGTGGGGCTTGGGATACTTCGGTATGCCTCAGGTTCTTTTAAGATTTATGGCAATCCGTGAAGAAAAAGAGCTTAAAATGTCAAGAAGAATTGCAATGATATGGGTTGTTATATCTTTAGCAGTTGCAGTATTTATCGGTATTTTGGGCAGACAGCTCTATCCGGTTGAACATTTAACAGCATCTGCCGCTGAAAACATCTTCATAACACTTGCTACAAGCTCGCTTCCGGCAATTTTGGCAGGATTTGTAATGGCAGGTATTTTAGCTGCTACTATCAGTTCGTCAGACTCGTATCTTTTAATTGCGGCATCTGCGTTTGCTAAAAACATATTCCAGGGTGTTTGCAATAAAAAAGCAACCGACAAGCAGGTTATGTTAGTAACAAGAATAACACTTTTAGCTATCGCAGTTATTGCAATATTTATTGCATTAGACGAAAACAGTGTTATATTCAAAATAGTATCATTTGCCTGGGCAGGCTTTGGTGCTACGTTCGGACCTTTAATGCTGTTCTCGCTCTTCTGGAAGAGAACAACCAGAGCAGGTGCTGTTGCCGGTATGGTAAGCGGTGCTGCTATGGTATTTATCTGGAAGCTGGCTATCAGCAAAATCGGTGGAGTGTTTGCAATTTACGAGCTTCTTCCTGCCTTCATCATTTCTTCTGTCGTTATTGTTGTAGTGTCGCTGTTAACTCCGGCACCGTCTAAAGAAATTGAAGAAGATTTTGAATTCGTTTGCAAAAAATAATTTAATAAAATAACGCATAAGCAGGCAATTTAACATTAAATTGCCTGCTTATTTTTTTATGCAATAAAATATTGAAAAAATTTGGTTTTGAGGTACTCTTGATGTTGTAAAAATTAAAAAGTTATGTTACAATATATATTGGAGTATTTTTGAGATAATTTAACAAGGAGAAATCAATATGCGAAAGACAAAAATTGTGTGCACAATAGGACCGGCAAGTGATTCTAAAGAGGTATTAATAGGTTTGTGCAAAGCCGGAATGAATGTTGCAAGACTTAATTTTTCACACGGAACGCACGAAGACCATCAAAAAAGAATTGACGCAATTAAAGAGGTAAGACAAGAGCTTAACCTTCCTATTGCGATTATGCTTGATACAAAAGGTCCTGAATACAGAATAAAAACCTTTAAAGACGGAAAGGTTATGCTCTCAAAAGGCGAACAGTTTATTTTTACTACCGAAGATGTTATCGGTGATGAAAATATTGTTTCTGTCAGCTATGCAGGACTTACAGAAGAGCTGTCTGTTGGTGACACAATTTTGCTTAATAATGGTTTATTATCCTTTTTGGTTGAAAAAATCGAAAACAAAAATATTATCTGTAAAATCGTTTGCGGAGGTGAGCTTTCGGACAGAAAAAGTATGAGCTTTCCGGGCAAGGTTATGAAGCAGGAATATCTTTCTGAGCAGGATAAAAAGGATATTTTATTCGGTATACAGAATGATGTTGATTATATCGCCTGCTCATTTGTTTCAAATAAGCAGAATTTAATTGACGTTCACGAATATTTGAAAGAAATAAATGCAGAAAAAATCGAACTTATTGCAAAAATTGAAAACCAGTCGGGTTTTGATAATATAGTTGAAATTTGCGAATTTTGCGATGGCATTATGGTTGCAAGAGGAGATATGGGTGTAGAAGTGCCGTTTGAGCAGCTTCCTGCAATTCAGAAAAAGCTTATAACAAAGTGCAGAATGCTTGGTAAACGTGTAATTACCGCAACCGAAATGCTTGAGACTATGATTTATAATCCAAGACCTACAAGAGCAGAAATATCTGACGTTGCAAATGCCGTTTACGACGGAACAAGTGCAATTATGTTATCGGGTGAAACTGCAGCAGGTAAATATCCTGTTCAGGCGGTTGAGGTAATGGCAAAAATAGCCGAAACCACAGAAAATAATATAAAGTATGATAAGATATTGCATAACTTTGAGTTTAAAATCAGAAATTCTGTCGATGCAATTTCGCATTCAACCTGCGGAATGGCAATAGACTTAGAAGCAAAAGCCATTGTTGCATGCTCGCTTTCGGGAATGACAGCACGAATGGTATCGCGTTTTCGTTCTCCTGTGCCTATTATCGGTCTTACAACAAACGAAAAAACATGGAGAAGACTTGCGCTGTCGTGGGGTGTAATCCCTGCAATGTGTGAAGAGTTTACATCAACAGATGTACTTTTTTATACCGCTAAAAAAATTGCGCAAGAAACTCTTTCGCTTAAAAAGGGCGACAGAATCGTAATAACCGGTGGTAACACAATAGGTCAGTCAGGTAATACAAGTCTTATTAAAGTTGAAGAATTATAAGCATCAGGAGGCTTTAAAATGCTTTTTTACAACGAGGACTGGGTTCATTTTATAATGACAAGATATAATTCGGGTATCGAAGTAACGGAACAAATCTTAAAAGATTATATCTATTCTTTAAAGGGAACGCAGATTACCGATTTTGCTATGAATGTAAACGGTACGATTTCTACAGCACCGTCAGAAGTATTCGAAACCTTTGCAGACAAATATCTGGCAACCAAAGAAAACGGCGTAGAGGTAGATTTTAAAAACACGTTTGCTCAGGTCGCATATAATCTTATTTGTGAAAAGAAAATAGATATGTACAAAATCTGGATTGATGCATTAAAAGAAATAGGCATAAATCCGTGGATATCAATAAGAATTAACGACTGTCACGGCAATTGCGAAAAAACTGAAATCAGAAAAAGCTCGTTTGTTGAGGCAAATCCCGATTTGCATTTGGCGGCATATCGTAACGGTACAGGATATTTTGACAAATGCCTTGATTATTCAAACGAAAAAGTAATAAACAGAATGCTTAAATATATTGAAGAAATGTTAAACCGCTATGATGTATATGGTTTAGAACTCGATATGATGCGAGATTTTGTTTTAACAAAGCCCGGATTTGAACAGGATATAAACAAGTTTTTATCGGATGTTATAAATGTAAAAAAGAAATTTGAAGATAAATATAATCACAAAATAAAGCTTATGCTGCTTTTGCCTTCATCCCCTAATTTATGTTTGGAAAAAGGTGTTAATCCTATAGATTATGCCGATGAAATTGACAATGTAGTAATTATTGCAAGATGGCAGACAACAGATACCGATATGCCGATTGAGCTTTGGAAACAGCTTTTAAGAGGCACCGATATAAATCTTGGTTGCGGTCAGCAGATTTTTACCAGACCGTATTTTGCGCACAAACCTGCGATTACATCCGTTAAAATGGCATTTGGTCAGGCTATGGCAAATCTAAGTCGCGGATGCGATTTTGTGTATCTTTATAATTATATGGATATGGTAGAATACGAAACGGGTCTTGAAACTTTTTCTTACGGTGAATCTATCAGAAATGATGAAAACAGACATTTTCTGCTTGGTAATATAGGAAAAACAGAAACCTTAATTAAGCAAGAGCGAAGTCACGTCGTTACATATGCTGACTTTACTAATTGCAGTCTTACGGCATCATCCGTATTACCGCTTGAATTTACTGGAAAAACAGGATTTAAAACAGTTAAAATACCGGTCGGAAAAATTCCCAAAAATGCGAAGGTAAAGCTTATTTTAGGTGTAAAGAGCGAAGAAAAGCTTACGGCTTCTGATTTTGAAATATATGCAAACAGCGCAGCGTGTGCTTATTTGGAAACTACAAGAATAAACGAAATGATTTATGAAAACGATTGCTATGTATTTGATATATCAAAGAACTTAGCAGATATAATTTATGCAGAAATAAGAACTAAAAAAGCGGCATTGGTCGAATATGTTATGATAGATGTTATTCCTGAGTAAAAAAGGGGGTATTTTTGTGGAAAGACGTAAAACAAAAAAAATAATGGTTGGCAAGGTTGGTGTCGGTGGCGATTCGCAGGTATCGATTCAGTCAATGTTAAATACCAAAAACGGAGATTTCGAGGCGGCAAAAAAACAAACCGAAGCATTGGTTAATGCAGGTTGTGATATTGTTCGCCTTGCGGTAACCGATGATGCAAGTGTCGAGGTTGTAAGAACGCTAAAGCAAACGGTTGATGTTCCGCTTGTTGCAGATATTCAGTTTGATTATCGGTTGGCTTTAAAAGCCGTAGATGCAGGAATCGACAAAATAAGAATCAATCCGGGAAACATCGGTAACGACGATAAAGTTCGAGCTGTTGTAGAAAAAGCATCCGAAAAAAATATTCCCATACGCATAGGTGTTAATACCGGTTCAATTTCGCAGAATATAATTGACCGTTACGGCGGCAGAAGTGCTCGCGGATTGGTAGAAGAGGCAATGCGCCACGTTAAAATTTTAGAAGAAAACAGTTTTAAAGATATTATAATTTCGCTTAAAGCATCAAGTGTACCAATGATGATTGAAAGCTATCGCATGATTGCCGATATGGTAGATTATCCGTTGCATTTAGGAGTTACCGAGGCAGGCACGGCTTATTCAGGTACAGTAAAATCGGCAGTTGGTATAGGCGCACTTTTGTCAGAGGGAGTAGGTGATACAATCCGTGTGTCATTAACTGCTGACCCGGTTGAAGAAATAACAGCTGCAAAAGAAATTTTATCGGCTTTAGAATTAAGACGATTTGGAGCCACGATGGTTTCGTGTCCGACTTGCGCAAGATGTACCGTTGATTTAATTTCAATTGCAAACGAAGTATCTGAAAGATTAAAAACCTTAAACCGCGAAATAAAGGTTGCGGTTATGGGATGTGTTGTTAACGGTCCGGGCGAAGCAAGAGATGCGGATATTGGAATAACCGGTGCAAAAGGAGAGGGACTGGTTTTTCGCGGAGGAGAAATAATTCGCCGTGTTCCCGAAAGCGAAATTGTAGATACCTTATTTGAAGAAATAGCAAAAATATAAGTCACAAGGAGAGATAAAGGTTAATGTCGTCACTTCTTAATGAATTGGTCGGTGAAGAGCTGGGCGAAAAAATGCCCGAGGCAGATATAACCAGCTTTAAGGTTTTTAAAGAAGAAAAAAAGGTTTTAATCGGACTTAAATGTCCGACCATACCTCAAAAAAATTTTATAGACCGGTTTAAACAAAAAATAAAAGAAAGATTTAAAATTGATAATATAGAGCTTGACGTAGAGCACGAGCCTTTTGAACTGACTAACGATAACATTAATGATGTTTTAGAAAACTTAAAAGAATACATAGTCGAAAAAATACCCGCTGCCATGAGCTTGCTGCTGCATTCAACCGCAAACTTTGATGACGGTGTATTTTGCATACACTTAAAATATGGAGGTCAAGCGGCTTTAGAAGGACGTAATGTTTCTTCTGTTGCTGCAAAAATTTTAGAAGATATTTATGGAATAAATGCCGAGGTTAAATTTGTTCAGGATGAAACCGACACAAAAGAAATATTTAAAAAGGTTAAAGAAGAAAGTGAATCATTAATTAAAGGCTCGGCAGAAATTATAGCTGCAGCCGAGGTTAAACCCGTTAAGAAGAAAAAAGTTCCCGAGCCTGTTAAAGATGAAGAGAATAAAGAAGACGACGGAATGCTTATCGGCAAACCCTTTAAAGGCGAAATCTCGCCAATAGGTGAGGTAAGCGAGTATAGCGGCAAGGTAATAGTGCAGGGTAAGCTGGTTGGCTATGAAGAAAAAGAAATTAAAGATAACAGAGTGATATTAGAGCTGTTTGTAACAGACGAAACAGGCTCAATCAGTTGTAAAACATTTTTAAAGATGGAAGATTTTAAAGCTATGAAAGATACTTTAAAAAAGCTTCCTGCTGTTTGTGTGCGCGGTGATGCACAGTATGACTCTTATTCAAAAGAGCTTGTAATAAGAATCAATGACGTTATGAAAAGCGATGTTAAGAAAAGAAAAGATAATGCAGAGAAAAAGCGTGTAGAATTGCATGCTCATACGTCTATGTCCGCCTTAGATGCCATATGCAAGCCGTCAGAATTAATAGGCTGTGCGGCGAAGTGGGGGCATCCTGCAATTGCAATTACAGACCACGGTGTTGTTCAGGCGTATCCCGATGCATTTGATGCCGGCGAAAAGAACGGAATAAAGATAATTTATGGTGTTGAGTGTTATTTGATGGGCGAAAGTGCCAAGCTTGTTTATGATGAACAAAATATGTCTTTTGACGGAGATTTTGTTGTTTTCGATATTGAAACAACCGGATTTTCAGGAAAGTATGCAGAAATAATTGAAATAGGCGCGGTTAAAATTTCTAAAAACAGTGTAGTTGAACGTTTTTCTGAATTTATAAAGCCGACAAATGCTATACCGTATCACATAACCGAATTAACTGCAATTTCGAATGATATGGTATCGGAAGCACGTTCTGTTGAAGAAGTTTTACCCGATTTTCTTGAATTTTGCAAGGGTAGTGTGTTAGTTGCACACAATGCAACATTTGATGTGGGGTTTATCCGTAAAAAAGCCGAAGACTTAGGTCTTTTGGCAGAATTTTGCTATGTAGATACTCTTGCGCTGTCCCGCAGACTCCTTACAAGCATTAAACGCCACAAGCTTGATAAAGTGGCAAAGCATTTGGGCATAGACTTTGTAGGGCATCACCGTGCAGTTAATGATGCAGAGGTAACTGCAAAAATATTTTTAAGATTTTTAGAAATGCTCGGCAGAATGGATATAAAAAATGTATCTGAGCTTAATGAAAAGCTTATTGATGAAAATGTTACAAAATATACCGATACGTTTCACGCAATAATTCTGGTTAAAAATATGGTGGGTCTCGAGAATCTGTACAGACTCGTATCTGATTCGCATATCAACAATTTTTATCGCAGACCGCGTATATCAAAAGAAATGCTTAACAAGCATCGAGAAGGTCTGATTTTAGGAAGTGCCTGCGAGGCAGGCGAGCTTTATCAGGCGATTTTTAGCGGTGCTACTAAAGATAAAATTGAAGAGATCGCATCATATTACGACTATCTCGAAATTCAGCCTTTGGGTAACAACGACTTTATGCTCAGAAATCACTCTGTTAACTCAAAGCAGGATTTAATTGATCTTAACAAAGAAATTGTGGAATTGGGCGAAAAAATGTCAAAGCCGGTTGTAGCTACCTGCGACGTACATTTTTTAAATCCTGAAGATGAGATATACAGAAGAGTTCTGCTTTCAGCACAGGATTTTGAAGATGCAGATTTTCAGCCGCCTCTTTATTTAAGAACTACCGACGAGATGCTTGAAGAGTTCAGTTATTTAGGTAAATCGAAAGCCTTTGAGGTGGTTGTTGAAAACACAAATAAAATTGCGGATGAAATAGAGGTTATAAGACCGATACCGAAAGATACATATCCGCCCGAAATGCCCGGAGCAGTAGAAGAAATACAAGAGCTGTCAAATGCAAAAGCACACGAAATTTATGGCGAAGTTCTGCCTGAAATCGTTCAGAAAAGAATGGAAAAAGAGCTTGTGCCAATTATTAAATACGGTTTTGCGGTTATGTATATGATAGCGCAAAAACTGGTTTCTAAATCGCTGTCAGACGGTTATCTGGTTGGCTCGCGAGGTTCGGTTGGTTCATCGTTTATTGCATTTTTGTCAGGTATAACCGAAATAAACTCTTTGCCGCCGCATTACGTTTGCCCTAACTGCAAAAACTCTGAGTTTGTTTTAGACGGAAAACTCAGCTGCGGTGCGGATATGGAAGATAAAAACTGTCCTGTCTGCGGAACTAAATATAAAAAAGACGGCTACGATATTCCTTTTGAAACCTTTTTAGGCTTTGACGGCGATAAAGAGCCTGATATCGACTTAAACTTTTCGGGTGACTATCAGCCGGTAGCTCATAAATATACTGAAGAGCTTTTTGGTGTTGGTCACGTTTTCCGTGCAGGTACAATCGGTACAATTGCCGAAAGTACAGCTATCGGATATATTAAAAAATACGGCGAAAAGATTGGTAAAGCTTTTAACAAAGCAGAAACAAAGTATCTTGCAAAAGGCTTAGAGGGTATTAAACGTACCACCGGTCAGCATCCGGGCGGTGTTATGATAGTCCCTCAGGCTAATGAAATATATCAGTTCAGTCCTATTCAGCATCCTGCAAACGATGCAGAATCCGGTATTATAACTACGCATTTTGATTATCACTCAATAAGCGGTAAGCTTTTAAAGCTTGATATACTAGGACACGATGATCCGACGGTTATTCGTATGCTGGAGGATTTAACAGGACTTAATGCAAGAACAATACCGATTGATGATAAGCCAACAATGAGCTTATTTACCGGAACAGAAGCTTTGGGTGCATCCCCTGAGGCTATCGGAAGTGAGGTAGGTACTTTTGCCGTTCCTGAATTTGGTACAAAATTTGTCCGTCAGATGCTTTTGGATACAAAGCCCACCACCTTCGGTGAGCTTATGCGAATATCGGGTTTATCACACGGTACTGACGTTTGGACAAATAATGCGCAGGATTTGGTACGTAACGGTACAGCAACGCTGCCTGAAGTTATCTGTACACGTGACGATATTATGCTTTATCTTTTGCAGCACAATCTTCCGCCTTTAAATTCATTTAAAATAATGGAAAAGGTAAGAAAGGGTAAAGGATTAGCTCCTGAAGATGAAGAATTGATGCGTGAAAACAATGTGCCTGAATGGTACATAAAATCGTGTAAAACCATTAAATATATGTTTCCTAAAGCGCACGCGGCAGCATATGTTACAATGGCATTCAGAATTGCGTATTTTAAAGTGCATTATCCGATTGCGTTTTATATTACATATTTTACTGTGCGTGGTGGTGATTTTGATGCACAGCTTATGATTCACGGCAAAGAAAAGGTTATGGCGGCAATGCGTGAAATAGCTGCTAAACCTGATGCAACACAAAAAGATAAAAACGTAATCACCATTTTAGAGGTATGCAACGAAATGTATGCAAGAGGTATAGAGTTTTTACCGATAGATCTTTATAAATCTCACGGCAAAAAATTCTTAGAAGAAAACGGAGCTATTAGACCTCCGTTAAATACAATAATGGGCCTTTCCGATGCTGTTGCAGACAGCATTATCGAAGCACGAAAAGACGGAGAGTTTATTTCGGTCGAGGATCTTATGAAACGTGCTAAGTTAGGAAAATCTATGATTGAAAAGCTGAAAGAATATGAAGTATTAAATGACCTGCCTGACACAAGCCAGGTAAGCTTGTTTGAATTTTAAATACAGGTCGTAAGGGGTAGGACAACGTGAAGCGTAAGATGTGTTTTTTAGCGTCTTTCTTGCTTTTGGGTGTATGGGCAGGATATTACACAGACGTTGTTACGGTTTGTGCATTATGCTTTTTAGTTGCTGTTGCCACAATATTAAAATTTTCATTTTCGCGTAAGGCTAACGATTTATTTTATATTGTGGCGGCATTGTTTTTGATGTTCGGCAGCATATCGGTTATATACCGTGGCGATGTAAGCTTAAATGCACTATATCCTTATATAGATGAATATATTGATGTTAAAGCCGAGGTTTCAGAAAGACCTCTATTTAAAAATAACAAGGTGACTTTTGTTGTCAAAGTTACAGAGTTATCATTTTTGGATGAGCATATATATCCGAATGAAAAGATAAGAATTACCTGGCGTACTGAAGAAAATAATCTTAACTTTGGTGATATATTTACTGCAAGAATCATAATTGATTTGCCGTCTGAGGCAGAAAATGACGGTGCGTTTGATTATTGTACATATTTAAAAACAAAAGGTATATTTTTCAGCGGTTATATAGATGCAGACAGTATTAAAATATGCGGCGTAAAAGAGCTTAAGGCTTTAGACAAGATAAAATTGTTTCATTATAAGTGTTCTGATAAAATTGATGAGACAGTAACAGGCAACGCTGCGCCTGTTTTAAAAGCCATACTTTTAGGAAACAAAAACAGTTTAGATGACGAAACAAAGCTAAAGCTGTCACGCAGCGGCTTGGCGCATGTGACTGCGGTATCGGGTCTGCATGTATCAACTGTTTCTGCTTTGATACTTGCGTTGTTTAAAATGTTTAAAGTAAGAAAACGAATAAGCGGAGTTTTTGCAAGTATTTTTATAGTGTTGTTTGTGTTAATAAGCGGAGCGCCGGTTTCGGCAATACGTGCCGGAATTATGACGGTGATGGCAATTCTTTCTGAATTTGTTTTCAGAAAATATGATGCTTATACATCTATGGCTTTAGCTGCAACGGTTATAGTTTTAATTTGGCCGTTTGCTGCATTTGATGCAGGCTTTCTGCTTTCGTTCGGTGCGGTGTTGGGAATTTTATTGTTTTATCCCCGAGTATACAGACTTGCTTCGTTTTGGTTGCCAAAAAGCAAAAATAAAGCTGTATCATTAATAAGTAAGGCGATAAGCAAAATGTTATCCGTATTTTGTACAAGCCTGTCAGCGCAATTAATTACAGCTCCGATGCTTTTATATTTTTATCAGGAATTTACGTTCTGGAGCCTGATTTCAAATATCTTAATAATACCCGTAATGTCTTTTATTATGATTAGCGGAATGTTGTTATGTACAATAGGATTGATTGCAAAACCTATCGCAGTTTTTATAGCAGGTTTTGGTTATCTGCCATTAAAACTGCTTGAATATACAACCGACTTTTTCGGTCAGCTTGATTTCGGATACATATCATACGGTTATATAACACCGTTTTTTATTTTTGCATACATAATGCTTTTGATTACGTTATATTTACTGTTTGATAAAAAGCATAAATTTAAAGCGCTTATATCAGGAATAATTGTACTTGTATTTTTTATAGGTTTTGGAATATACACCGCTACAGATAAAACAGCGAAGGTTATGTTTATAAATGCAGGGCAGGGTGATTCATCGTGCATAAGTCTGCCTCGCAACACCGACATTTTAATTGACGGCGGCGGAACACCGTCTTATATGGATTTTTACGATGTAGGCCTTAAAACAATAAAGCCTTATCTTTTAAAACACGGGGTAGAGGACGTAGAATATATGATAGCATCACACGGACATGAGGACCATATTTCAGGTCTTATATCCTTGATTGATAATATTAAAGTAAAGCAACTTTTAGTTCCTTTGGGTTTTGGCGAAAGTGATACGGCAAAAATGTTACTTGATAAGGCAGAAGAAAATGAACGCTCGCTTGTTATGCGTGTAACATATGGCAACACATCTATACTTTACACCGGTGATTTAAGTGCAAAGTACGAACAATCAATTATAAAAGAAAATAAACAAATTAATTCAAATATTTTAAAGGTTGCGCATCATGGTTCTGTAACATCTACATCAAGTGAGTTTGTAAAGGCGGTTAAGCCTGAGTATGCATTTATACCGGTTGGCGAAAATGCTTACGGACATCCGCATAAAGAGGTAATAAAAAATTTGGAAAACGAAAACTGTACTATATACAGAGCGGATGAAGATGATGACGTAATATTTAAAATTGACTTAAATCAAATTATACATATAAGTGATTAATATAATCGGGAGGATAAAGCTATGGCACTTAGCGAATTAAAAACAATGCTTAAAAACGGCACACCTTCGTGTAACGTATTTTTACTTTATGGCGAAGAGGTGTTTTTAAAATCGCATTATTTTAAAAAACTTACCGAGCTTTTAATGCCCGATACAATGGAAGAACTGAATTATTTTCAGTTTTCTGATAAAACATACGACCTTGCCGCAGTTGACGAGGCGATTGAATCTCTGCCTGTATTTGCAGAAAATAAGCTTATTGTTTTTTCTGATTCGCAAATATTTAAGCCGGATGGCAGAACGGGTGCAACGGCAGAATATCGTTCATATTGGGAAAACAGAATAAAAGATATTCCCGAAAACGTATATTTAATTTTTAACGAGAATGAAATTGACAAACGAAGCGCAATATATAAATATGTAAATAAAAACCAAATGTCTGTTGAGTTCGGTTATCTGAGCGAAAGTGAAATGATAAACTGGACAATGGGGCTTTTTAAAACCTTAGATAAAAAGATAAATGCAGAGGATGCCAAATACCTTGTAGAGATTACGGACAGCGGTATGATGTCGGTAAAAAGAGAAGCCGAAAAGCTTGCCGCCTTCGTTCAGGATAATGCGGTTGTTACACGCGCAGACATAGATGAGCTTGTAACGCCGTCAATCGAAAATAAGATTTTTGATATGATTGATGCATTAATTGCAAAAAATGTTTCGCTTGCTTTGATTAAGCTTAATGACTTATTTCTGCTTAAAGAAGATGCAAACAGAATTTTAGGCGCAATAATATATAATGTAGATAAATTAATCAATACCAAGCTGCTTTATGAACAGGGCGCAGATAAAAATGAAATAATGTCAAAGCTAAAGATTGCGCCTTTTCAGGTTGGTAAATATATGAGAGACTGCGGCAGATATAGTTTAGACGAGCTTTCGGCGTTGTTAATGAGATGTGCACAAACCGACTCTTATTTAAAATCTAACTCGATGGACAACAACACTCTTTTAGAGCTGTTGCTTGTCGAGAGTGCAGAATAATGAGTGGAAGCGATTTCATAAAAAGTTCATAATTTATTTCTTGACAATTCATAAAAAAGGTATTATTATAGTGTTAGCACTCAAGAGTGACGAGTGCTAACAATGAGGTGATTAAAATGGATATGGGAGAAAGAAAACGCCAAATTCTCCATTCGGTCATCAATGAGTATATAGCAAGTGCAGAGCCTGTAGGGTCAAGACATATTGCCAAAAATCTTGAATTGGGGTTATCCAGTGCCACAATTCGCAACGAAATGGCAGATTTAGAGGATATGGGTTATTTAGAGCAACCGCATACCTCAGCAGGCAGAGTACCATCTGATAAGGGTTATCGCTTTTATGTTAACGAGCTTATGAGTGATTATCAGCTCAGCTTAAAAGAGATGGATATGCTCAAAACGATGATGAAATTTCAGATTGGTCAGATGGA
>JAFYXI010000024.1 GCA_017546245.1 Clostridia bacterium
AATTATTATTCCGTGGCTTAAGGAAAACTATGACTACGAGGTTATCGCAGTTGCAGCTAATGTCGGACAGGGAAAAGAGCTTGACGGCTTAGAAGAAAAAGCAATTAAAACCGGCGCAAGCAAACTGTACATAGAGGATATTACCGAAGAGTTTGTAACAGACTTTATTTATCCTGCAGTTCAGGCAAACGCTGTTTATGAAGGAAAATATCTGCTTGGTACATCACTCGCGCGTGCACCTATTGCAAAAAGACTGGTTGAAATCGCTGAAAAAGAAGGTGCAACAGCAATCTGTCACGGATGCACAGGTAAGGGTAATGACCAGGTTCGTTTCGAGCTTGCAATTAAGGCATTGGCTCCGCATCTTAAAATTATCGCTCCGTGGCGTATCTGGGATATTAAATCCCGTGAAGAAGAAATTGATTATGCTGTAGCTCGTGGTATTCCTGTTCCTGTTACTAAAGAAGACAACTATTCAATGGACCGCAACTTATGGCACTTATCACACGAGGGTATGGACTTAGAGGACCCGTGGAATGAGCCGCAGTATGATAAAATCTTAAAGCTTATGAAAAGACCTGAGGATGCTCCTGATAAGCCGACCTATGTTGAGATTGAGTTTAAAGAAGGTATTCCGGTTAAGATTGACGGCAAAGAATATGCACCTGTTGCTTTAATCGAAGAATTGAACCGTCTTGCAGCTGAAAACGGTGTAGGTATCGCAGATATGGTTGAAAACCGTCTTGTTGGTATGAAATCACGCGGTGTTTACGAAACTCCGGGCGGAACACTTTTATATGCTGCACATAAAGAGCTTGAATTTATCACATTGGACCGTGATACAATGCACTATAAAGAACTGGTTGCAAGCAAGTTTGCAGAACTGGTTTATGACGGAAAATGGTTTACACAGCTTCGTGAAGCTCTGTCTGCATTTATCGCTGACACACAGAAAACCGTTACCGGTACAGTAAGAATGAAGCTTTACAAAGGTAACGCAATGCCTGCAGGTACAAAATCTCCGTATTCTTTATACGACGAAGATATCGCAACCTTTGCAGAGGACGAGGTTTACAACCAGAAGGACGCAGAAGGATTTATCAATCTGTTCGGTCTGCCGCTTAAGGTCCGTGCAACTATGAAAAAACGTAACGGTGAAAAATTGTATTAATCTATAAAAAGTTCGCAGCGAAATTCGCTGCGAACTTTTTATTTTAAACTATTTTTCGGGAGGGCGCAGAAACCCTCCCCTACGATAATGGTATTATTTTTATCTTTTTGCGCTCCGGACTATTTTTTACATCAGGGGATAGGAAAAATTGTTTGGAATTGACAAACAGAACCGAAGGGTTACCCGAAGGCGTACGAGGGTACGTCGAGGGTGAAGTTTGTCAATAGCAAAAAGACGGTAAAAAAGAGAAAAGCAACGTTTTTAAACGATGCTTTTCTACATAATAATAAAAATCTAATTTTAAACAACCAATTTTATTTTTTTATTTTACAATTTTTGTCTTTTTGCACTCCGGACTATTTTTACATCCCCAAGTTTATTCATAATCCTTGCGCATCAGTGCTCTCGTATATCCCTTATCCTTGGTAGTCGAATCAACATAAAATCCGCGGCCGTAATAAAATTTAACAAGTGATGCTGCCTTAGATGCAGTATGAAGCTCAACATACTTAATTCCCATAGCCATCATATCAGCGCTTGCGGCATTCATAATCGCTTTTCCTATGCCGTGATTCTGATGCTTGTCACTAACACCGAATCGCGAAAGATATGCGGTGTTGTCGGGTCTTACCTCGATTCTTACACTGCCTACAACCACGCCGTTCATATAGGCAACATAAACCATTTTGTTTTCAATATCACTTAAAATATCTTCTTTTGACTCATGAAGAGCGGCAGTATCAGAAATTCCTGCCAGCTCGATATATTTTGCAAATGCCTGCTTTGTAATTTCCAAGATGCTGTCAGCATCAACAGCAGACGCTCTTTTTACCTCAAACATTTTAAAAATTCCCCTTATTTCATTAATTTAACCATAACAGCTTTTTGTGCGTGCAGACGATTTTCTGCCTCGTCAAATATAACAGAGTTAGGTCCGTCAATAACATCTTCTGTAACCTCATAGCCTCTGTATGCAGGCAGGCAATGCAAAAAGATTGCATCGGGCTTAGCAAGCGAGAACAGCTCTTTGTTAATCTGATAAGGCATAAAGATTTTAACCTTTTCTTCCTTATCGCTCTCCTGACCCATACTTACCCAGGTATCTGCATAAACTGCATCGGCATCCTTAATTGCCTCTTCGGGTGAGTTGGTAATGGTTATTTTTGCACCGGTTGCCTTTGCATCTTCGATTGCATTTTTAACAACCTCTGCATCACACTCATAACCTTTTGGCGATGCAACTGCGATATCCATTCCAACCTTAGCACAACCGTAAAGGAGCGAATGTGCAACGTTGTTTCCGTCGCCGATAAATGCCATTTTAAGACCTTTTAGCTTGCCTTTTTTCTCGATTACAGTCTGGAAGTCGGCTAAAATCTGGCACGGATGAACAAGGTCGGTAAGACCGTTTATAATCGGAATAGAGCCGTATTTTGCCAAATCCTCAACATCTGACTGCTTAAATGTTCTTATCATAATTCCGTCAACAAAACGTGACAGAACATTTGCTGTGTCGTAAATTGATTCGCCTCTGCCAAGCTGAATGTCGTTAGCGCTCAAAAACAGAGCCGAGCCGCCTAACTGATACATACCAACCTCGAACGAAACACGGGTTCTTGTTGATGATTTTGAAAAAATCATACCTAAGGTTTTGCCCTTTAAGTGATGATGTGTTATGCCTGCTTTCTGCTCTTCTTTAAGCTGCTTTGCAAGCTCTAAGGTATCTAATATTTCTTCGCTGCTCCAGTCGTGCAGAGTTAATAAATGCTTATTCATTGATTAAACACTCCTTTAATACGTTAATAAATTCGTCAATATCCTTTTCGGTTATAATAAGCGGCGGCAACAATCTTAAAACAGTTGTGCCGACTGCTCCTGTTAAATATTTATGCGCAAAAAGCTTTGCCTGAATATCTTTTGCAATCGGCTCGGAAAGCTCTGCCCCGAGCATAAGACCCATTCCGCGAACCTCTTTTATTTTACCGGTTTCGCTTTTTAGTTCTTCCAGTTTTTTCTTAAAATATTCGCCCATATTTTTGGCATTTTCGACCAGATTTTCCTGCTCTAATATGTCAAAAACAGCATTGCCGGCGCAGGTTGCCAGCGGATTTCCGCCAAAGGTTGTTCCGTGGTCACCCGGCTCGAAGCCATCTGCTGCAAATTGCTTGGCACAGAGAGCGCCAATCGGAACGCCGTTACCCAATGCCTTTGCTAAAGTGAATATATCAGGCTCGATGCCGTAGTGCTCGTATGCAAACAGCTTGCCCGTTCTGCCCATTCCGGTTTGCACCTCATCGACGATAAGAAGAATATCTTTTTCGTCGCACAGCTTGCGGAGAGCTTTTACATATTCGACAGTTGTCGGATGTACACCGCTTTCGCCCTGAACAAGCTCTAGCATAATTGCGGCAGTATTTTCGGTTACCGCATTTAAAAGAGCATCTAAATCGTTAATCTCAACGTGAGAAAATCCCGGAGTAAGCGGCTTGTATGGCTTTTGATACTTTTCCTGACCGGTTGCCGCAACGGTTGTAAGCGTTCTTCCGTGAAAGGAATTTACCAAAGTAATAATTTCGTTTTTATTTGTATTTCCCTTTTTATAATGATAAATTTTTGCAAGCTTTATTGCTCCCTCGTTTGCCTCTGCTCCCGAGTTTGCAAAAAATACGCGGTCGGCACAAGAGTTTTTTACAATCTTTTCGGCAAGCTTTGCCTGATTTTCGATATAATAAAGGCTTGATGTGTGCAAAAGCTCGCCAACCTGTTCGGTAAGTCTTTTAACAAAATCCGGATGGCTGTGCCCCAAAGCCGTTACAGCAATACCTGCCATAAAATCGGTATATTTTTCACCCTCGGTTGTATAAAGATGAATACCCTCGCCTTTTTTAAATGCTACGGGTGTACGTTTGCCGAAGGTATTCATATAATATGCGTCATCTAAAGCAATAATTTCGTTTAATTTCATTTTTAAAATCCTTTCATTGAGTGACTTATTTATAATTATACATCTTTTTGCATAATTATGCAATAGTAAAAATGTAATAAAATAAACAAATTTATATAAAATATTTAAAAAACTTTGTTACAATTTAGTGAAAATTTTAAAATCGGCTTGCAAAATGTCATAAAAAAGTATATTATATATGATAGGATTTTTATATTTTTTATGTTTTTAAGCGGAATGGAGGATTTTTATGTTAGGTCAAATTTTTCAACCGGTTTTAGAGCAAATGAAGAGTGTAATTCATCGCGAAATAGGTGTTTTAAATAATTCGGGTGCAGTAATTGCCAGCATTGATGAGCCGATAAGCGAGGAGCTTGCATTTGATGCACTTACAAATGCAGTAAGCAACGGCAGAGCATATACTTTAGACGGTTATACCTTTATTGCAATCGGTGCACGCAATATGCTCGAATATGTAATTTATATAAAGGGCACAGGTGTTGAAGAGCAAAAATATATTGTTCTGCTTTCGGTAAGTCTTTCAAATCTGCAGCTTCACTGCGCGGATAAGTATGATAAAAGCAGTTATCTTAAAAATGTGCTTTTAGGCAACATTTTACCCGGTGATGTATTTCTGCGTTCGGGCGAATTGCAGATAGATACCGAAATTCCCCGTTTGGTTTACATAATTCAGACTGCAAAAGAGCACGAAATGAATGTTCAGCACGTTTTGCAGAATATGTTTCCTGAGCAGGATTTTATTATTAGTGTAGACAATCACAACATTGTGTTAATTAAGGCGATAACTCAGCCGTTTGGCCGTGAGGCTGCAAGAAAAATTGCACACAGCATTGTTGAAACAATAAGCTCTGAGCTTATGCTTCAGGTTTATGTGGGAATCGGAACGCCGACCGATTCGTTAAACGATATTGCCCGTTCGTTCTCAGAGGCACAGCTGGCGCTTGAAATAGGCCGTGTATTTGACGACAATCACTATATTTTAAGCTATGATACAATGGGCATAGGCAGACTTATTTATCAGTTGCCGAGCAAGCTTTGCGAGCTTTTCTTAGACGAAATATTCAAAAAAGAAAGCATAGATGTTTTAGACGAAGAAACACTTCAGACAATTTATAAATTCTTCGAAAACAACTTAAACGTAAGCGAAACCTCGCGTCAGCTTTTTGTACACAGAAATACTCTGGTTTACCGTCTTGATAAAATTGAAAGATTAACAGGTCTTGATCTGCGTAAATTTGATGATGCAGTTGTATTTAAGGTTGCAATTTTAGTTAACAAATATTTAAATGCAAATCCGTCAAAGTTTTAATTGGTAAGGAGTGTAAATTTTGATACTGTTCAGTAATGTATCTAAGGTATACGATAACGGCAGCACAGCCTTAAGCAATATAAGTTTTTTTGTTGAACGCGGCGAATTTGTCTTTATTGTAGGACCGAGCGGAGCGGGAAAATCGACTTTAATTAAGCTGTTAATGCACGAAGAAACCGCAACATCTGGTGATGTTATTATAAATAATGTAAATGTCGGTGCGCTTGAGCGAAAGCAGATTCCTTATCTGCGTCGTAATATGGGCGTAGTTTTTCAGGATTTCAGACTTTTGCCTAAAAAGACCGTTTACGAAAACGTTGCCTTTGCTATGGAGGTTGTGGGTGCATCAAAGCGCGCAATCCGCAGACAAGTACCAAGCGTTTTAAGTATGGTTGGGCTTTCGTCAAAAATGAAGATGTTGCCGAGTCAGCTTTCGGGCGGTGAGCAGCAGCGTGTGGCTTTAGCGCGTGCGCTTGTTAATAATCCTGCATTTTTGATTGCCGACGAGCCTACCGGAAACTTAAACCCGAAAACCGCAATGGAAATAATGGAGCTTTTAGATGACATCAACAAGCGCGGCACAACGGTTATAATGGCTACTCACGCCAAAGATATTGTTGACACAATGAAAAAACGTGTTATTGCAATCGAAGACGGCGTAATTGTAAGAGATGAAGTCAGAGGAGTTTACGGATATGAAAATTAGAGGATTTCGCTATTTTATGAGCGAGGCATCTAAAAACGTTTTTTCAAACGGCTGGATGAGTCTTGCATCTATATTTACCGTACTGGCAAGCCTTTTGGTTTTTGGCTTTTTTCTGGTTTTAACGGTTAATTTAAACTACATAGCAACACAGCTCGAGGGCGATTACGAAATAATTTTAATAGTTGACGAAGCCTATAACAAAGAGCAGGTTAAAGAGCTTGGCGAAAAAATAAAAGCGGTTGAAAACGTTAAGGATTTAACCTTAAACACCAAAGAATCGCGCCTGAAAGAGTGGAAAGCCGAGCTTGGTGCAGAGCTTTTAGAGGGTTATGAAGAAAATAACCCCTTGCGTGACTGGTATATGCTCACTTTAGAGGATTTGTCGCAGGCGGACACAACCATCGAAAGTATAGAGGGATTTGACGGAATAGCAAAGATAGTTCGCAATCAGGATACTATTGACAAACTGGTAACAATGACAAACTATCTTGGCAGAGTAAGCGTATGGGTTATGATTGCTCTTGCTTTGGTTTCGGTATTTATAATTTCTAATACCATAAAGCTTACTGTGTTTACACGCAGTAAAGAGATAAACATTATGAAATTTGTCGGCGCAACCGACTGGTTTATCCGCTGGCCGTTTATAATTGAGGGAATTATTATCGGTTTAATCGGTGCAATAATTTCGTTTATTGTCGTAGCATACGGATATCAGGGAATCTTAGGTCTTATTGGTGCGCTTGATATATCGTTTGTTAAATTTAAACCGTTCTCGAGTGTCGTTCTTCCGCTTATCGGTGCATTTATCGGACTGGGAGTTGTGTTGGGCGGACTTGGAAGCTTGATATCGGTAAGAAAGCATTTAAAGGTATAAAATATAAAATAAAAGTTCGCATTTTTGCGAACTTTTATTTTTTTGTTTTGCAAATGAAATAAAATGTAGGGGAGGGTCTCTGTGCCCTCCCGAATAAGCGGGCGGGGATGGAACCCCGCCCCTACGCCTCGCTATCCTGACTAATATACAATTCCTCAAGTTCAATTTGTTTTTCTGTCAGCTTTTCAATTACGTCTGCAACTGTCTGTGATAAAGAATAATAAAGCTCTTTGTAATTTGTTTCTTCCATAATTTTTCCTCCTTAAATTAAAAAATGCGTGACTTCGATGAAGCCACGCACTAAAAATACATAGCTCATTTGTCGCCAAACAAATTCAGACTCGTTTTACAGCAAGTATGTGAAATAGAGCATGTATTTTTACCTATGGTAAAATACATACTTACTGAAAAACTAAAATATTAAATTTGTTTGGCAATTACAAGTATAGCACAAATAAAATAATTTGTCCAGTACTTTTTTCCAAATTATTCCAATTTTTTATTTTTAGCAAAAAATTATGACAAAAATTGCAGGGGAGGGTCTCTGTGCCATTACGAATGATAAATAGGAGGGGTAAAACCGCGCCCTGCATATAAAATAATAAATCTTCTTAAATATATGTTTTTCTCTTGTTAAAATGTCTTAAATATGATATTATACAAGTAGAGACTTATGCCGATATAAAATTAAGGAAAGGGAGTGGGCAAATGGAGCTTTTAGCACCTGCAGGCGAATTTGATTCGTTAGTTATGGCTGTTTTAAACGGAGCAGATGCCGTTTACGCAGGCGGTAACATGTTCAGCGCACGAAAAAGTGCAAAGAATTTTGACTTATCAGAGCTTGAACGTGCGGTTGATTACTGTCATTTGCGTGGGGCAAAACTCTATCTTGCAGTAAACACTTTAATAAAAGAGTTTGAGCTTTCTGACCTTTTAAAATATTTGGAAGATATTTATAAAATTGGTGTCGATGCGGTAATCGTTCAGGATTTGGGCGTTTTGCGCCTGATAAAAAAATATCTGCCCGACCTGCCCATAAATGCCAGCACGCAGATGAGTGTAAACACATCGGGCGGAGTTATAGAGCTTGAAAAGCTGGGCGTTAAACGTGTCGTTTTGTCACGCGAGGTGTCGGCAGAAGAAATTAAAAAAATCCGTCAAAAGACCAAGGCAGAGCTTGAAATATTTGTTCACGGCGCTCTTTGCATGAGCTATTCGGGGCAATGCTTAATGAGCAGTATCTTAGGCGGCAGAAGCGGTAACAGAGGTGCTTGCGCTCAGCCGTGCAGACTGCCGTATACACTTTTAGAAAACGGAAAGCCGACAGGCAAAGCCATACCGCTTTTAAGTCCTAAGGATTTGTGCCTGGTTCATCGCTTAGATGAGGTAAAGGCAAGCGGTGCCGATTCATTAAAAATCGAGGGACGTATGAAAAGTCCCGAATATGTCGGAATGGTAACCCGTGTGTACCGTGCGGCGCTGTCGGGCGAGCTTGAAGACGGCGATGCAGACGATATGCTTAAGTTTTTCTCTCGCGGCGGCTCGTCGTGCGGATATTTTGACGGCAAAAAATTCCGCGAGATGATGGATTATGAACAAAGTGCCAAAATATCGGCAGACAAAACCTTAGAGAAAAAGATTCACGAAACCGTACGCCGCGAGGCAAAGCAAAGCCCCATAGATGCTGAGTTTTATGCAGCAGCAGGTGAGCCGATTCGTCTCAGCTTGTCAAAGGGAGACATATCGGTAAGCATTACGGGCGATACGGCAGAGCTTGCGCAAAACCGACCGCTTGACGAAGAACGTGTTAAGGCACAGCTTGCAAAGCTTGGCACAACTCCGTTTTATCTTGAAAACTGTAAAACAGATTTAGATGAAAAAGCCACAGTCAGCATCGGCTCTGTAAACGCATTAAGACGTGATGCGGCAGAAAAATTAAGTGAAGAAATCTGCAAAACATTTAAAAGAGATACCGAACCGTTAAATTTTATAAATAAAAAAGTAAATCATCAAAACCCGGAGCCTGTGCTGTGCGTTCAGGTTACGAACAAAGAGCAATATGCGGCGGCAAAAAAGATGGGCATAAAAGAAATATATTTGCCGTATGACTTGTATAAAGAAGGCATAGATTCTGATGCTGTGTGCGTTCTGCCTGAAATACCGAAAGAGGGAGAAGTGTATGAAATCCCCAAAGATGCACGTGTTATGGTTAATAATTTGGGGCAGATAAATATGCTTGAAAATGCCGAGCTTTTAGGCGGTCACAGACTTAATGTGTTTAACTCAAAATCAGCTGAAATGCTGTCTGAAATGGGACTAAAAACACTTACAGTATCTCCTGAGCTAAATCAGAAAGAGCTTAAAAGCCTGAGGCAAAGCACGAATTTGCCGCTTGAGCTTATCGTATACGGCAGATTACAGCTTATGCTTATGGAAAACTGCGTTATTAAAAGCGCACACCGTTGTGCGTGTGACAGAGCGATTTTTTCACTCAAAGACCGAAAAAATGTCGAATTTCCTGTTATTACGCAGAATTGCAGAAACATAATTTTAAATTCGTGTCCCGTTTATATGGCTGACCGAATCAACGACATAAAAAATTTACAATTTGACAGGATAAGATTGTCTTTTACGGTTGAAAATCCCGATTTGTGTTGTATAATAATAGATGAGTATAAAAAAGCTCTTTCGGGGCAGAAGATATTGCCTCCGAAATCTGACTATACAAGAGGGCATTTTTACAGGGGGGTATTATGATGGACTTTAAGGTGAAAATTATGTACGTAAGCGATATGGCAAAAAAACCGTTTTATGCAACCCCGGGTGCAGCAGGAATGGATTTATCCGCTGCAATTTCAGAGCCTGTAATTCTTAAAAAAGGCAAACGCGCGCTTATTCCTACGGGCATTGCAATAGCTCTGCCATCGGCTGAGAGTGTTGCATATATTTATGCGCGAAGCGGACTTGGAATAAAAAAAGGAATTTGCTTATCTAACGGTGTAGGTGTTATCGACAGCGACTATCGCGGCGAAATCTGCGTAGGACTTATAAATTTGGGTGATGAAGATTATACCATCGAGCCGGGTGAGCGCATTGCGCAGATGGTGTTTGCTCCCGTTTTAAAAGCAGAATTTGTTGAGTGTGAATCTCTTGAAGAAACCGAACGCGGCGCAGGCGGATTCGGCTCAACCGGCAGGTGATGCTATGACACGGCTTGACAAGCTGATTTTTTGTGTGCTTATTGTATCCTCTGTTTTATCAATTTTATTTACCAATATAATCTTTGCCAAAAAGACGGCAGACGAGGTTATTGTCGAGGTAAACGGAGAGGAATACGGCAGGTATCCGCTGTATGAAAAAAACGTAAAAATACTTGATGTTAAAACAGAGTTCGGATATAATAAAATAGAAATTTTAAACGGCAAAGTGCGTGTATCCGACACCAATTGTCCTGACAGATTAGAGGTCAAATCGGGCATTATAGATTCTGCAGGCGAAATGCTTGTGTGCCTGCCGAATCGTGTAGTTGTGCGAATAAGCGGCGAAAAGGATGTGGACAGAGTTGCGTACTGATTTGCCAAAAACAAAAAAACTTACGGTTTTTGCAATGCTTTTAGCCACAGGAACGGTTTTAAATTATTTAGAAGCAATGATTCCGGTATTTAACATACTTCCGGGGGCTAAGCTCGGCATCGCAAACGTGGTAACAATGCTCGCCATGGTGTGGTTTGGTCCTTTTTATGCACTTAGCCTGGGCATCTTACGCTCGGCTTTGGTTGGATTAATGTCGGGTGCAGTCACAATGCTCATTTACGGCGGAGCAGGCACGGTGCTGAGCGTGGGTGCAATGTGGATGTTTTTAAAGCTTTTTAAAGATAAAATAACGATGGCAGGCATATCAATGCTTGGTGCATTTTTCTTTAATGTCGGCCAGATTGCCGTTGCGGCGGCTGTGATACATAATATGCAAATGTTCCGTTATCTGCCCGTTTTAACGTTGGTATCTACCGTAAGCGGTCTTTTAACAGGGATAGTGGCTAAGAGGATATCTGAAAAACAAATGATGGGGGAATAACGGATATGACAAAGCGCAGAGGTTGGGTTTATACAATTGCACTAATCGGCGGACTTTTAATAGGCAGCCTTATAGGCAAGCTGTGTGCCGACAGCCAGTATTTATGGTGGCTGGGTTATGGCATAGATTTTGGATTCAGTCTGCCTGAGGATGTATCCTTAGATATTTATATAATGGAGCTTGCGTTTTCGTTTGGTATATGGTTTCATTTTAACGTTGCAAGCATTCTGGGTATGGTCACATCGTGGCTCATATTTAAAAAATGGTAGGTGATAGCTGTGTATGATATAGTTTTAGCATCCGGCTCACCAAGACGGCGCGAAATTCTTGCAGATTTAGGAATAAAGTTTCGCATAGAGGTATCAAATGCTGACGAATCTATACCCGAAGGCACATCGCCTGATTTAGCGGTGCGCAGACTTTCTCTTTTAAAGGCGGCGGATGTGGCAAAAAGTCAACCCGAAAATGCGTTGGTTATCGGTGCTGATACGGTAGTTGTTTCAGATGGCGAGATTTTAGGCAAGCCGGCTGATGAAGAAGATGCGGTAAGAATGCTTAAAAGCCTGTCGGGAAGAGAGCACAGCGTTTTAACCGGCATAAGTGCGCTGAGACGGAGCGACGGCAAGGGTGTTTCGGTGTTTGAAGAAACAAAGGTGCGTTTTCGCAATCTTTCAGAAGAAGAGATTTTAAAATATGTAAAAACCGGTGAGCCTATGGATAAAGCAGGGGCATACGGAATTCAGGGGCTTGGCAGCTTGCTCATTGAAAAAATTGATGGTGACTATTTCAACGTTGTAGGTCTGCCGGCATGCAGACTTGCCCGTCTTTTAGCAGATGAATTTGATTTTGATATTATTATGGAGGTATTTTAATTATGGCAGCAAGAGACATTGGTATTGATTTAGGAACGGCAAACACTCTGGTTTATATGAAGGGCAAGGGCATAATTTTGCGTGAGCCATCGGTTGTCGCCGTAAATAAAATGACCGGAAATGTGTTAAAGGTCGGAAACGAAGCAAGAGATATGATAGGCAGAACACCGGGCAGCGTTGTTGCAATCCGCCCTTTAAAGGATGGTGTTATCGCTGACTTTGACGGTGCTCAGGCTATGCTTAAATATTTTATTAAAAAGGCATATTCGGGCGGAATTTTTAAGCCGCGCGTGGTTGTTTGTATTCCTTACGGCGTAACCGAGGTTGAGCGTCGTGCGGTTGAAGATGCCGTAGTTTCGGCAGGCGGAAGAAATGCATTTTTAATTGAAGAGCCTATGGCGGCAGCAATCGGTGCAGGACTTCCTGTAAGCGAGCCTACCGGCAGTATGGTTGTTGATATCGGCGGCGGAACTACCGAGGTTGCAGTAATTTCATACGGCGGCATTGTTACCAGCCAGTCGCTCAGGGTTGCAGGTGACGAATTAGACAGCGACATCGTAAACTATATAAAACGTGAATATAACCTTATGATTGGTGAAAGAACAGCCGAAGAAATCAAGCTTACCATCGGCTCTGCTCACGAATATGAATATGAAGAGGAAATGGATGTTAAAGGTCGTGATCTTATTACCGGTCTTCCCAGAACAATATCTTTAACAAGTAAAGAAATCCGTTCGGCTATGTCTGAATCAATTTTTGCAATTGTCGAGGCTATTAAGCAGACATTGGAAAAAACTCCGCCCGAGCTTGCGGCAGACGTTATGAACAGAGGTATTATATTAACCGGCGGCGGAGCTCTTATAAGAGGACTCGATATTTTAATTTCTGAAGAAACAGGTATCCCTGTAAGAGCGGCAGAAAATGCGCTTGACTGCGTTGCAATCGGAACAGGTATGGCTATTTCGACTCTTGATAAGATAAACGATGGCGGAAGAAACAAAAAATGGCTTTAATTATTTATAAATTAAGGAAAGGAGTGAGCCGCAACGGAAGGCAGAAAGAAAACGATGCTTGTTGTAACTCTGGTTATAACAGTTGTAATATTTATTTTAATGGGTGTATCGTTTGCAATGATAAGGGGCGGTTCGTCCTTTACCGGCGCTAATGTCGCAGGGGTTGTGGTATCGCCCGTGCAAAAGTTTTTCTCTTCGATAGGAAGCAGTGTGGGCGGATTTTTTGAGTTTATATCCGATGCAAAAGACTATAAAGAAGAGAATAAAATTTTAAAGGATAAAACCGAACAACAGGCACAGACGATACGCGAGATGGAATCGTATAAGCTTGAAAATCAAAGGTTAAGAGCACTTTTAGATCTTAAAGACAGCCATCAGGACAAAGATATGGTAGGGTGTGAGGTAATTGCAAAAGATCCGGGCAACTGGTTTGATGCATTTACTATTGATAAAGGCAAAAACTATAACATAAAAACAAACGATGTTGTTGTAACAAACGGAGGTTTAGTCGGTCGCATAACCGAGGTTGGCGATAACTGGGCGCGCGTTGTTGCAATAATTGATACAGACAGCTCATTAGGTGCAGTCGTAACACGCACACAGGATATAGCAATAGTAGACGGTGACCTTTCGCTGTCTGACAGAGGGCAGTGCAAGCTGAGCTCGCTTACCGACACCACAGGTCTTGTTGTAGGTGACGAGGTAGAAACCTCGGGACTCGGCGGAATATATCCAAAGGGACTTTTAATAGGAACGGTAAGAGAAATAAAAAATGATGTAACCGGATATTCGCAATACGCAATCATTGATACGGCAGTTGATTTTGAACGTATACGCGAGGTAATGGTTATGCGTATGCACGCAGAATAAAAGCTTAAACAAGTAAAAGGGAGGGCAGCAAAATGCAGAAAAAAAACATTGCGCGTTATGCACTTATGATTGTTTTTATATTTGTGCTTACGGTAATTCAGACCACTTTGCTGCACTCGGCAGAGGTGTTTGGGGTTATTCCCAATCTGCTGCTTTCATGCGTTGTTTGCTACAGCCTTATAAAAGGTGATTCCAAAGCGATTGTTTTTGGTATTGTGTGTGGTCTGATTTTAGATTTTTTTGGCGGCAGAACGGTTGGCATAAATACTTTGCTTTGTATTTATACCGCACTTTTGTGTGTCCTGCTGCACGGCGGACTTTTTAACAACAATGCATTTGTTGCAATGCTTTTTATTTTTGTAATATCAATTGTCTACGAACTGTTAATATACTTTTTTAATATTTTTATATGGGGCTATCGGGGCATATGGTATGCACTTATTTATAAAATTCTGCCGGGTTCGGTTTATACTGCGCTTACGGCACTTTTAATTTATCCTGTTTTAAAGCTGCTGGCAGAAGAATGGCTGCAAAAACCGGGAAGACGTAATTTTCTGCGCTGAGGCGAAAATATAAAATACGCAAAAGATAAGGTGTGAAATTTGTTGCATAAAAAAGGAGAAAAAAACCGATATAACATTTTGTATATTATTTTGGTTTTTTTGGTGCTGTTGGTGTTGCAGCGCCTTTTTGTGCTACAAATTTTAGAGGGAGATAACTATCGCGAAATATCAGACAGCCGCCTGGCAAGAAACATTCCCGTAAAAGCTCCGCGCGGCGAAATATTAGACCGCTACGGCAGAGCACTTATCACAAACCGTATGGGGCATTCGATTGCTATTGCAAAAATTGATGACGACACACAAAAGCTTAATCAGGTTGTATTAAGCCTGGCCGAGCTTTTCGATTCGGTCGGTCTTTCTTATGCCGATACTTTTCCTGTAAGCAAGTCGCAGCCATATGCTTTTGAGTTTTCGGATGACGATAACAAATCAAAAGAAAAAGCCTTTAAGAAAAACTATAAATTTGATGCAAATTTATCTGCCCAAGAGGTTATAGATAAATTTAAAAAACGTTATAAAATAGCAGATGACTATCCTGAAGACAAAGCAAGAAAGCTTTTGGGCATCCGCTACGAGATGGAACAGCGTAATTTTTCTTCGAATAATGCATATGTGTTCGCAAAAGATGTTGATATATCGCTTGTTACACAGATAAAAGAACAGCGCGACAAATACAGCTGCGTAACTGTTTATCAGGAGCCAATCCGTGAATATACGAACGGAACAACTGCGGCGCATATTTTGGGATATATAGGAATTATAAATGCCGAGGAATATGCCGAGCTAAAAAATAAAAACTATGGTATGAACGATTATCTTGGCAAGCAGGGTGTAGAAAAAGCATTTGAAGAATATTTAAAAGGTACTGACGGCACAAACAGCATCGAGCGCAAAATAAAAGAGGGCGAAAGCGAGCTTGTTTACTCTCAGGATCCTGTCCCCGGCCATTCGGTAATGCTTACTATTGACCTCGATTTGCAAAAGGCGGCAGAAGAGGCTTTAAAAACTCATATAAACCGAATTGCGACTACATCAAAATACAACAACGGTGCTGATGCAAATGCAGGCTCGGCTGTTGTTATGGATTTAAACAGCGGCGAAATTTTAGCTTTGGCAAGCTATCCGACCTACGACCCGTCAAGATTTAATTTAGACTATAACGAGCTTATTAAGGCTGACGGCAATCCTATTTTAAACCGTGCGCTTAGCGGTGTTTACGAGCCGGGCTCAACCTTTAAACCGGTTACTGCAATAGCTGCGTTAGAAGAAGGCTGGGTATCTCCGGGCGAAACCATCGCAACAAAGGGCAGATACAACTATTTAGGTCATAGCTTTGACTGTAATATCTACCGTTCATCGGGCGGTAATCACGGAATTATAAATATATCGCAGGCTCTTCGTGATTCGTGTAACTACTTTTTCTATGAAATGGGCAAAAGAACAGGAATAGAGCCTATAAACTTTTATGCGCAGAGCTTTGGTCTTGGCGAATATACCGGAATAGAACTGCAGGAAGAGGTTAAAGGTCAGCTTGCAGGGCCTGTGGTGAGAAAGGCGCGGGGCGGAGAATGGTATCCCGGTGACGTGCTTCAGGCATCAATCGGTCAGTCAGACAATCTGTTTACACCTATCCAGATTGCAAACTATATTGCAACCGTGGCAAACGGAGGTACAAACTATAAGGCACATTTGTTAAAAGCAGTAAAATCGAATGTAGATCAGAAAATTATAAAAGAGGTTCAGCCCGAAATAAGACACAAAGTTGATATAAAGCCTGAAAATTTAGAGGCAGTATTAAAGGGCATGGGTTTGGTTACCGCAGAGGGAGGAACGGCAAGTGCTGCATTTGCTGACTTTCCTATCGCAACCGGCGGTAAAACCGGTTCGGCTCAGGTAAGCCGGGGCAGCGCAAACGGTATTTACGTTGGCTTTGCTCCGTACGATGACCCACAGATAGCGGTTGCAGTTGTTGTTGAGCACGGTGCATCCGGCTCGGGAGTATCACCGATTGCACGTGATATTTTCCGGCAGTATTTTTACGGAAGCGGTGAACTTTCGGCAGTAAATGTTCCGAAAAATGAGCTGTTGCCGTAAAAAAACAGGCTTTGCTATGAACAGAAAGGATGGTAATATAAATGGTTACAATTAAAGGAAGTAAAGAGGGCATAAACGTTGTAATAAGCGAAGAAACCTCGGTCGAGGCGGCGAAAGAAGAGCTTGTTAAAAAGTTTGAAGAGGCAAAAGCGTTTTTTAAAGGCGAAAAAATAAATATTCACTTATCGAGCGAAGCTCTTTCTGAATTTGAGCTGTTTCTGCTTCAGGGAGCTATCCAAGAGGTGCTTTCGGGTAACGAAATTACCTTTATCGAAAAGCCTGCGGTAGATAAGGCAAAGGCAGAGGCTGAAGAAAAGGCTAAAAAAGAAGCAGAGCTTTATGGTATTGACGAGGGTATGACCCGTTTTTATCAGGGAACAGTACGAGCAGGTCAGCTTGTAGATGCAAAGGGTAATTTAGTTGTCATAGGCGACGCAAATCCCGGTTCTGAGCTTGTTGCAGGCGGAAATATTATTGTAATGGGTGCGGCAAGAGGTCTTGTGCACGCCGGCGCAAACGGAAACAGAGGCGCGGTTGTTGTTGCGCTTAATCTGTTGCCGACGCAGGTCAGAATTGCAGATATTATCGCGCGCTGTCCCGATGACGAGGTTTTACGCAGTCAATGGATTCCCGAAATTGCATACATTAAGGATGATGCGGTATATATTGAGCAATATTTAACAAAAAAAAGCTGAAAATCTTAGCGTTTTTTATATAGACTTATCAAAAAAAGTGTGTTATTATAATAATTGGTAGATTATCTAAGGAGGCAAACAATGGCAGAAGTTATAGTAGTTACGTCAGGCAAGGGTGGAGTTGGTAAAACCACCACCACTTCAAATATAGGTGCGGCATTAGCATCTTTGGGCAAAAAGGTTATTTTAATTGATACAGATATCGGACTTAGAAATTTAGACTTGGTTATGGGTCTTGAAAATAGAGTTGTATTTAATCTGGTAGATGTTGTAGAGGGCAGCTGCAAAATTAAAAACGCAGCGATAAAAGACAAGCGTTTTCCGGGGCTTTCTCTGCTTCCTGCGGCGCAGACAAAAGATAAAGATGCCGTTAACGAAGAACAGATGAAAAAGCTTTGCGAAGAGCTTAAGGCAGATTATGACTATATCTTGCTCGACTGTCCGGCAGGTATCGAGCAGGGATTTAAAAATGCAGTTGCAGGTGCAGACCGTGCCATCGTGGTAACCACACCCGAGGTATCGGCTGTTCGTGATGCCGATAAAATTATCGGAATGCTTAATGCATACGGCATAACCGACCACAAGCTGTTGGTAAACCGCTTGCGTGTTGATATGGTTAAACGCGGCGATATGTTAAATCTTGAAGATATGATTGACGTTTTAGGTATTAAATTAATCGGTGTTGTTCCTGATGATGAAGAAATTATAGTTTCTACAAACAAGGGCGAGCCGGCTATTTTAAATAATAAATCGCAGGCAGGTACTGCATATTCTAATATTGCACGTCGAATTTTGGGCGAAGACATCCCTTTGATGGAGCTTAAAGACAGCAATAGCTTTTTTGGTAAGCTCAAAAAGCTGTTTTCAAGATAAGGGGGGTCTTTAAATTATGGATTTTTCAAGCTTAATAAACAAATTTTTTGCTAAAAACAAATCAAAAGATGTTGCAAAAGACCGCTTAAAGCTTGTTTTAATGGGCGACAGAGGCGTAAGTCCCGAGCTTTTAGATAAAATTAAAGGCGAAATTATGGAGGTTTTATCTAAATATATGGAAATAAGCGACGATGGTCTTGAATTTAAAATGACAAAAACCGATAGTGAAGACGGAACAGCAATGATTCCGGCACTAATCGCAAACATACCGATTAAACATATGAGAGCGAATTCAACCGGTGAATGAAACCTGAGGAGGTAGGTTATATTGAATATTGCATTAATCGCTCACGACAAAAAGAAAGAACTTATGGTACAGTTTTGTATCGCATACCGAGGAATTTTAGAAAAGCATATGCTGTGCGCTACCGGAACAACCGGCGGTTTAATAAGTGATGCAACCGGGCTTAAGGTACATCGCTTTTTATCAGGTCCGCAAGGCGGCGACCAGCAAATAGGTGCCCGTATTGCGTACAACGAAATAGATTTGGTGTTGTTTTTCCGTGACCCGCTTACTGCACAGCCGCACGAGCCTGATGTATCGGCTCTGTTCCGCCTGTGCGACGTACATAACATACCGCTTGCAACAAATGTTGCAACTGCCGAGGTTTTGGTGCGCGGCTTAGATCGCGGTGACCTTGACTGGAGAGATATAGTAAATCCGAAAGAATAAGAATATATTTAAAGGGGCTGTAGCAAAATGCGCACACCACACAAGGCAAACAAATCGCATAACTAAGTCCTTTAATGCAATTTGCTAAGTTAAAATAACTCAAAACTTAATGTGGGAATTCGTTATTTAACGAATTCCTTTTTTATTTATTAGAGTGAACATTACGAAACACTTACAAAACAATTACGGCGGCTTAACACTTTCTTTACGTTTTCTTTATACATATAGACTTTAAATATCCTTTTATATATAATATTTCTAGCAGATATTAAAAGGAGGAATTTTGTGATGAAAAGAGTTGTTTGTTTTTTGATAGCTATGACTATGCTTATGATAGCATTGCCAACGATGGCATCAGATGTTAGTGTAAGCGGTTTGTCGAAAGTAGGGGAGTTTTCTGAGTTAAAATATGAATACGACATATCGTTTAAAGAAAATAATAAAAATGTTTTAATAACTGAAGAAGCAATTGACGAAGATGAGCTTAACTATTTATTAGAAATTTTTTCTGACGATAATTTAATATGTGTTAATTCTGATATAACAGACTTTATCGAGGCATCTGCCGATGATATAACATTTATGTTTTATGATGAAAATACTGTTGATTATGCCTTTTATGTTAATGAAGACAGAGTTTTGATAACGATTGCAAACGGTAATGAAATGACCATAAAACAAGGTATATTTAAGTTTAAAAATGCCGATACATATAGAGAACTTTTAGATTTTGTTGCCGAGAACAGAGTTCAGCAGGAGGAAACAGACGAGCAGCAAGAGATAGAAGGAATGAAAAATGCAGTTAATATAACAAATTTCAATACGATTTATCATGCCTCGTTTCCTCTTGCAAACTTTGCAGACTCTTTTGAATGGGGAGTTTGCTCTTATGTAAAAGAGGGCGAAAGCAAAACAACAGTTGCGGCATATCACGCATATTTTTATAATGATGATTTAAAGATTTTATATCTTTCTGATGATAAAGTTTTAAATAACAAATTTAAGAGCGGCACAAAAAGAGCGGTTAAGATTAAAAATAATTCCACAAGCGGAACAGAATATGATAACACCCTTACGGGCGAACTTTATTCTTATGAAATTTTGGTTAATGTCGGAAAAGATATGAAAGCAGAAAGTATAAAGGTTGACTATACACATTTAACTTCAAATAAAGAATATACTTTTTATCCGCATATGGATAAATGCGAGCAAACAGGTAAGCTGCCGGCAGATATGTTTTCTGAAAAGAACAACACTAAGCACAAAAACAAGGTTGAGAATTTTACTAAGCTGTACACAGAAAGCATATCGGCAGAAAACCTTTATTTGAAAAATTCGGAATGGGGTATTTGCAAATATTCAACCGAAATAAGCGGAGAGGTATGTGCGTTTTATTTTTATAGTTCGTACGATGATGAATATTTAATTTCAGAAATTAAAGACAAAATACCGGTTACTCCAAAAGGTGACATCTCAACGAATTTTCAGAACAGAATAGACTTTGGAACGGGCAGAGCGCTGCAGGGCGGATATGAAGTGTTTGATTATGATTTTGCGTATCCCTTTACTTTAAGAATAGGAATAAATACAGATAAAGATATAATTTACAGAGGAATATTTTATAATAATTCAGGCAGAAATTGTGTTATAAACAAGTATGAATATTTAAGCGGAAATTTAGACAGTTTAGAGTTTGATTTGCAAGAAGCAAAACCTGTTGAATCAGCATCACCTGAAGATGACGAGCAGAAAGAGGATGAAACAGAGAAAAAAGATGAGCAGCAGGAAAAGCAAGAGGATAATAAAGAAACCGAACAAGAAAAAAATGAAGATAAAAAGACTGAAACAGATAAAGCCTTAAAAGAAGAAACAGCGGCAGAATCTGAAAAAGAAAACAAGACAGAAAGTACAGAAAATAATAATGAAAGCTTGCTTGATTATGATTTTATAGATGTTCCGAAAAATCATTGGGCATACAATAATATTTATGAATTTGCGGAAAAGGGTATAGTTTTAGGTTATGGTAACGGATATTTTGGTGTAAATGACCCGATTACATACGAACACTTTGGCTTGCTTTTAGACAGACTTTTTAACTACAAAGCAGATAATAACGAAAGAGTACCATCAATTCGTGAAGATGTGATTGTATCAGTTGTTAAGGCTTTAAATATTGATGTTTCTGATACAAAAACTGCGATTATTGATCAGAAATTTTCTGACTGCAAAAATTTAAAGACTGACAGTCTTAAATATGTTGCTGCGGCTATTGAGTGTGGATTGGTAATTGGTGCAGACGGTGAGTTGTTTCCGGACGAGCAGTTGACACGCGCAGAAACAGTTACGCTCCTTAAAAGAGCAGTAGAATATAATGCTGAATAAATAGAATTAAAGGGGCTGTCTCAATAATCATATATAGCGAATAATTATGTAATGTTTGGTTGTAGGGAATGGATTTATCCATTCCGCGGAACGCATTAATGCGTTCCCTACAATATCTCGCACATAAATATTCATAAAATTGATTATTGAGACAGCCCCTTCTCTTTTTATTTACAATTTCAAAAATACAACTGCTGCCAATCCGCAGGCAAGTCCTGCTAAGTGATTTTTCTTTAAAGATTCTTTAAGTATAAATCTGCCGCATAATAAAACCGCTAAAATTGTTCCTGCCGAAATAAGCGGATAAAGCACAGATGCGTGCTCCAGCCCTGCAAGTGCAAGTGTTGAATAGTTCGTGATAGCATTTGCCGCACCCGATACAGCTGCGTGCGCTTTGCCCTTTGTGGCTTTAAGCTCTTTAAACGATACCTTAAAAAGAAAGACTATAACAAAAGCCAGAGTCGATAAAATCATAGCCGAAAGCATAAACTCGTTTAAATATTCGCCCGGATAATAATTCTGATGCATTTTTTGCAATACCGAGCAGGTTCCGTTTAAAACAAATGTAGCAAAAACAAACAACGACCATTTTACGTAGTTTGTTTCTTTTTCGGGTTTTGACCGTATCTTGTCTATATTTGCAAAAATAAGCGCTAAAACAAGAAAGAACATACCTGCCGCTTTTGGTGCAGTCATTGCTTCGCCCAAAAATGCAATTCCGTAAACGATAGGAATTATAACCGAAAACGAAACCAGCACGCTTGTAAGAGACGCAATGCCCAGAGAGATTGCGGTATATGCGGTGTACATAGCCAGACTTAACGATATTCCGTATAAGCATCCATATATAATAGAAGGAATATGTATTCTTATCCCGCCTATGCTTATTAATCCAAAAAACAAAAGTGCAAAAACCGCCTTGATTGTATTAAATACAATCGAATTATCACTCTCTTTTGCATAAATTTTTGTTGTTACGGTCTGAGTTACGGCAAATAAAACGCTGCATATATAAATTAGTGCTATCATTTAATATCTGCCCCCCTTTGCCCCTAAACTCACAAATTCAGATTTTACATTTGTTCCGCCAAATTCGGGCAGAGGTTCGTCGGGCAGATTTTTATTCTTTCTGTATTCAAACACAATATTTTTACAAACTGCGGTGTTAAAGTTCATATCCTCGCTTTGGTCAAAAAATCCTCTGCTGTAAATTATCTTAATATTTTCGCTGTTCATAATATTCGAGTAAAAATCTATGCGTTTGTCGGTGGGCAGCTCCACACTCATTGTATCGTGACCGGCAACATCGCACGAATATTCCATATAATTATGGTGCCATCTGTTACGGTCGCCCATTCTTGCATCGAGCATTGCTCTTTTAAAGCCTTTAATTATGTTGTTGCAGATTTCAAAATCTGTTGTGTCGCTGTCAAGATAAATCGCCCAGCACATCTGGCTGATTTCATCAGGTGCTTTCTGGCACAGACACATATTGCCGCGAATAATGCATCCTTTATTTATATGCATATAAATGCACGCTCCGTCATTTAAAACAAGCATAGGATTTATGCAGATATTATCTTCAACCACGCAATAATCGCCATTGGCAATAATGCTTGTATACGAGGTTTCGGCAATATAGTTTCTGCGAAGCATTGCGCTGTTAGAGAAAATGCCGACAGCTCCTAAATAATCAAGAGCAATGTTTTCTATACGGCAATCCTCAACGCACGATACCCAAGCTTCGTATCGGTTTTCGGGGGTGAGCAGATTTTCTGAGGATATTCCTATTCCGCCTGCACCGCACTTTTTAATATTACAGCGACGAACTTGTAAGGATTCACCTCGCAGCATAATGCCGTATCCGCCTGTGTTGTAAATATCAACATCTGTTATTTCTATATTCTTAAGCTGTTTGCCGTAAATTGCTCCGTCCTGCTCCATAACACCAAAGCCTGCGCCGCCTCTCTGGCAGGGATGCAGATACTTTTCATTAACGACAGGGGTAGTAGCTGCGGTCAAAGATAATCCCTTTATTGTTATATTTTCGCATCCGTCTTCCATTTCGATAATTTTTGTGGTAACGGGCACAAAACAAGCAAAGCTTTCAACATCTTCATTGGGATAAGGGCGATAATAAATCTTGCCTGCACCTCGGTCGCAATACCAGCGGCCGTCTTCTGCCATACCCTCTTTGGTGTTATACACCGCATAGGCGCTTACATAAAGCGAACCGGGGGGATATGTGCAGTTTGGTGTAAGCCGGAACACACAGTTTTCGCGGTCGTGTTTCGAAATCTTGCAGTAAGACTCATTCCAAGAATGATAAACCTGAATTTCAGCAGATTCTGCATCGAAATCGTCAGAAATATCTTCCTTTTTATATGTAAAATGATTAAGCTCTTCATCAAGAAGCGGTCTTTGCCAGCCTCCTGCGTGTGAACCAACCCACTCTCCTGCGGTGAACACAGTTTCGTGTTCAAGTCTGCCGCTTAGGGGGTATCTTGCCTTTTTTAAATATGTTCCGTCGGTTTTTAAAAGCAGTCTGAAATCTGCCTGCTTTCCGTCAATGGTTGGCACATCTGCAATAAACCAGCCTATTTTTTCATCGCGCTGCCAGTCGCTTACTGTAACTGCGCCCGACAAAACGGGCTTTTCGCCACCTGCCGCCTCGATGGTAAGACCGTTATCTTCTTTGGTAAGCTTAATGTTGCAGGCAGGGTAAGTGCCGCCGTGAACGACTATCTTTTTTTCTCCGCTTGCTTTGCGCAAAAGGCTGAGTGCCTCATCAAAAGATGCGACTGTTTTTGCTCCTTGTATTTCTAAGGGATTATCCGAAACGTGAACGATCATAAGAATACTCCTTTATTTTGTTATCGAGTATATATTATAACACAAGTTGCAAAAAAACAATGCAAAATATGTGGTTTTGATTGCAAAATGTGCAACCTATAATTTATTTCTGTATTCAGAGGGAGTAACTCCCAATGCCCGATAAAAAGCCTTGTAAAATACGGAATAGTCATTAAATCCTGATTCAAAAGCTATTTCAGTAAGTTTTTTTGATGTATTCATCAATTCTTTTGCATAAATAATCCTTTTTTGGGCAATATAACTTTTAAGCGAAATTCCCATCGACTTTGAAAACGAGTGCGACAGCTGACTTTTGCTTAAGAAAAAATGCTGTGCTATGCTGTCAACTGTTATGTCGTTTGTAAAGTTGTTATTTATATATGAAATAACATCTGAAAGAGCGTGCTTTTGCGGAGCAAAAAAATTCTTCCTTATTATATGGTCGATTCCGTTCAGTAAAACTAAAAGATTTGCTTTAATTAATGTTTCCTTGCCGGTGCAATCATCTAAGAACAGATTTTTTATATTATTCATATATGTGTCTAATCCTTGTTCTTTTGAGTACTTTGCGGAAATATGATTTTGAGTTCCCACTTTCCGCATGCTTAAACATAGAGTGGGGTTATAGTTTTCGCTTATAAATTCTGATAAAAAAGCAGGGCGAAAGCTTATGTGCCATCTTTCGCTGTTGGCGCAAAGGGATATTGAATGAACCTCGTTGGGATTGGTTATAATTAAATCGCCTGAGCCAAATTCGTATTTTTCACCCTCTATAAAGCAAGAGCCGTTGCCGCTTGCAATATATAAAATCTCATATCCGTCGTGAAAGTGCATCGGAAAAAACTGCGGCTCTTCGGGTTTTGCGTAGCGTACTCTGTAATTGCTGCGTGACAAAGCTTCCTTAATATACAAATTATCACCGCCTGTGCTGTATAATTGCTTATTTGTAGCATAACAAAAAAGCATTTTCTTGTCAACTTTAAAAAGAAAATAGTTTTTTTAAATTTTTTCAAAAAAGGTGTTGACAAGGAGGTAAGTAGGTGGTATAATAAACAAGCTGTCTTCGAGAGAGATAAAGGCTCGAAGCGAGTCGAAAAAAGTTTTAAAAAAAGTTTAAAAAAAGTATTGACAAGGCAGCAAATAGGTGGT
>JAFYXI010000025.1 GCA_017546245.1 Clostridia bacterium
GTTAAAATAACTCAAAACTTAATGTGGGAATTCGTTATTTAACGAATTCCTTTTTTATAATGCCTTGTGTTTTGAACAAACTTCACCTCTCGACGTACCCACGTACGCCTTCGGGTGACCCCTACGGGTTCAGTTTGTCCAATCTGCGCTATTTTCCTTCCAGCCCAAAGGAGCTGTAGCAAAATGAATTTCATTTTGCTACAGCTCCTTTTTGTATTGCCGAAAAAATAGTTTTTATAAAGCAAAAATATAATAAATGTATAATGCAGGGACAGATGTCAACATCTGTCCCTGCATTGTAATCATAAATAAATTATATAATCGTATGGAATGCATTTATGCATTCCGAAACGGAACGGATAAATCCGTTCCCTACAAAATAAAATAAAAAAAGTGCTGCAGCAAAATATTTTGCTGCAGCACTGCATTAATTAAAACAGACCAATTAAAAATGCAACTATTCCGCTGCCGAAGGTCATAATCAAGCCTGCGATTAAAACACCTAAAGCTATCGATAAAAATGCTCTGCCAAGACGCATATCTAAAAATGCGGCAACCAAAGCACCGGTCCATGCACCTGTTCCGGGCAGGGGGATTGCAACAAACAGACATAATCCCCAAAACTCGTATTTTTCGATTTTTCCCTTGTTTTTTTCAACCTTAGACTCAAGCCATAAGCCGATGGGGCGTAGCAGCTTGGTTTTTAAAAACCATCTTATAATCGGTCTTATAAGCATAAGGATAAACGGAATCGGCAACAAATTACCGATTACTGCCAGAAGATAAAGAATCCACGGATCCATATCTAAAACAAATCCGAACGGAATCGCACCTCTTAGTTCTACTATCGGAATCATAGAAACGATAAATACTACCAGCTCGTTTGAAAGCTGCATTCCCTGAAAAAAGTTTATAATTGCTTGTGACATTTTTAAACCTCCCGTTACGATACAAAAATCGTTTCAACGCCGTCAACTGCGGCATTTATTAATGTTTCGCAATCCAAAAGCTCTTCCGATGCCTTAATTTTGTCTAGCTTCGGCTTGGTGTTAGGATGCTTAGGTGTAAATATGGTACAGCAATCCTCGTAAGGTAAAATAGAGGTTTCGAATGTGCCAATCATTCTTGCGCGTTCAACGATTTCGTCCTTATCCATACCAATAACTGGTCTGAAAACGGGCAAAGATACTGCATCATTAGTAACACCTAATGCTTCGACAGTCTGGCTTGCAACCTGACCTATGCTTTCGCCTGTGACCAGAGCGATTGCTCCGTTTTTACGAGCTATGCGCTCGGATATTTTCATCATAAAGCGACGCATAATAATTGTAAGCTGCTCTTCGGGGCAATGTTTTCTTATTTCTAACTGAATATCGGTAAACGGAACAACGTGCACACGCATACCGCCTGTATAGCCGGATACAATTTTAGCAAGCTCCAAAACCTTTTCTTTTGCACGGTCGCTGGTGTAAGGGTGTGAAAAGAAATGCACAGCCTCGAGAGCAACTCCGCGTTTTGCTGCCATATATCCTGCAACCGGGCTGTCAATTCCGCCTGATAAAAGCAGCATAGCTTTAGCGTTTGTGCCAACAGGCATACCGCCCGGCCCTTTGATTTTGTCGCAATAAACATATGTGTTGGTGTCACGAACCTCTACCATTACGATCTTTTCGGGAGCCTTAACATCAACTGCAAGATGCGGAAATTTCATACAAAGAGCACCGCCAACCTCGCGGCAGATTTCGGGAGATTTTAGCGGAAATTTTTTATCAGAACGCTTGGCTTCTACCTTAAATGTGGTCGCCGCGCTAAGCTCATCCTTTAAGCACTCTGCTGTTCCTTCGCAAATCGCACCGATTTCTTTAGGTAAAACATATGCTCTTGTAATTGAAACAATACCAAAAACTTTTTTAAGTCTTTCGGTTGCCTCGCTTATGTTTTCTTCATCGGGCAGACTGATATAGGTTGTTGCCTGTGCCTTTGTTATCTCAGGTGACATTCCGCGAAGAGCCGCGCGAATATTTTTAACCAATAAATCTTCAAAAATCGGACGGTTTAAGCCTTTTAAAATTATTTCTCCGTATTTTACTAAAATTACCTGCTTCACTTATTTCCTCCTATTTTACAAATCGTGTTTGAATCGGGTCGATGTTTCGGCAAACATACAAAATTCGTTCGCTTTTTTCGTGCGCCGGGATGTCGGTATATCCGTCAAAACGCGATAAAATCTTAAATCCTTGACGTTTAAGTGCATCTGAAATTTCGTTTTCCAAGTAGCATCGCTCGGTATGCACCTCGTCAAAGCGTTCATAAAGACCATCTTTGTTTTCTGAAAAAAATGTAAGATAAAAATCGCATAAATTTGCTTTTTCATCATAATCATTTTCCCAGGTGTAAAAAATGCCGTCGGTTTCGTATGCGTAAGTTTGATTTGCCAAAATATTTTTAAATTTGTATTCTGAATTTATATCAAAAATTAAAAGACCGTTGGGGTTTAGATAATTGTTGCACAAGCGAAAAACGGTATCTAAGTCACCGTCTTCGGTCAGATAATTTATGCTGTCTAACATACAAACTATGCTGTCGACTGTGCCGTAAAGCTCAAGCTCGCGCATATCCTGACACAAAAGAAGAGCATCGGGACATTTTTTTCTTGCTACATTAAGCATTGCATCAGAGCTGTCAGCGCCAATCATATCATATCCACGCTTTAAAAGCAAGTGGGTAAGCGAGCCTGTGCCGCATGCAAGGTCTAAAACCAGCTCGGGATTTTTTTCTTCGGCAGAAAAGATTTTGCAAATTTTATCTGCCGCGCTTTCGTATTCTACATCGAATGTAAGCTTGTCATAAAGCTCTGCAAATCGGTTGTATGAAGCTGTCATTTATCTTTTCCCTCCCCGTTTTTAATCTGCTGCCAGTATGTAGCAGACAACTGCTCGGTTTTGTTAGTTCCGGGGATATAATATTTTTTATTTTTTATATTGTCGGGCAGATATTGCTGGTCTACATAATTATTAGGATAATCGTGCGGATATTTATAAGTAAGTCCGCGCCCCATTTTCTTTGCACCGCCATAATGCGCATCTTTTAAATGCTTTGGAACATCGCCTGTGTATGATCCATTTACATCGGCAAGCGCTGCATCAATTGCTGTTGCAGAAGAGTTGCTCTTAGGTGCTGTTGCAAGTAAAAGTGTTGCCTCGGCAAGTGGGATGCGAGCCTCCGGCAGACCAAGCTGCAGGGCGCAGTCTACGCAGGATTTAGTAACAGAAATTGCCTGCGGATATGCAAGACCAATATCTTCTGCGGCAATAACCATAAGTCTGCGACAGATTATCATAAGGTCACCGCCTGCAATAAGGCGCGCTAAGTAATGAATAGCGGCATCGGGGTCGCTGCCTCTTATAGATTTTTGAAATGCGCTGATTACATCATAATGACTGTCGCCGTCCTTATCGTGACGAAAAGCTTTTTTGTTCACACATTGCTCTACAAAATCTATGTCTATATTTATAGTATTTTTGTTGTCGGGCTGTGCCGCCATAACGCAAAGCTCCAAGGTATTAAGCGATTTTCTAACATCGCCCGATGAGGTTTGAGCAATAAACTCTAAAGCCTCATCACAAATTGAGATTTTAATTGCAAGCTCCTCTTTTAACAGTCTGATTCCGCGATTTAGAGCATCTTTTATATCAGACGGCATAAGCGGCATAAATTCAAAGACAGTTGCACGGCTTAAAATTGCGTTATAGATATAAAAATACGGATTTTCGGTCGTGCTTGCAATAAGAGTTATAGAGCCGTTTTCAATAAACTCCAAAAGCGATTGTTGCTGCTTTTTGTTAAAATTCTGTATTTCGTCAAGATACAAAAGCACACCGCCGGTGTTATCTAACATATCAAGCTCTTTTATAATTTCTTTTATATCAGAAACAGATGCATTGGTGGCATTTAGCTTATAAAGCTTTTTGCCTGCTGCGCGTGCGGCGATATTTGCAATGGTGGTTTTGCCTGTTCCCGACGGACCGTAAAAAATCATATTGGGGATAGTTCCCGATTCAATAAGCCGGCGCAAAACCTTTCCCTCGCCTATTAAATGGCGCTGACCGAATACGTCAGAAAGGTTATCGGGTCTTATTTTGTCTGCGAGTGGTGGCATCTGTTTCGCTCCTTTCGATTTTATTTATAATAGAATGATTTTCTGAATTTGCTCAATTGCCGAAATAATTGTCAGTAAGTCCTGCCGGACGGGCCTTCTTTTGATTGCAACCGTAGGGACGGGGTTCCATCCCCGCCCGCTTATTCGGAAGGGCGCAGAGACCCTCCCCTACGAATTTTGTTTATAATTTGCTTTGCGTGGTCTGCGTTTTTTTCTACATCCTGCAATCTGTAATTCTGAAAAAAACCCGTATAACACTACGTGCTATATCGGGTCTTTTAATCTTAAAATTACTTCTTTTTCAGCGCAATAACAATACGGCGATTCGGTTCTTCGCCAACGCTGTAAGTATCAACATCTGGGTTAGCCTGCAGAGTTGAATGAATAATTCTGCGTTCGTTTGAGCTCATTGGCTCTAAGGTAACCTTGCGATGTGTTTTAACTACTGAACGTGCCAGATTATTTGCAAGCTTAATAAGTGTTGCATGACGTTTTTCACGATAGTTTTCGGTATCTAAAATAACCTTAACATATTCGCCGTCTCCGCGATTAACACAAAGACTTGTTAAATGCTCTAAAGCATCTAATGTGTCGCCGCGTTTTCCGATGATAATACCCATATTATCACCGGATAAGTCGATTTTCATAAGTTTTTCAGAAGTTTCTATATCAATATCGACCTTAAGACCCATACCAAAGAATACATCATTTAAAAACTCGCGTGCGCGCGATTCTAAATCGACATTCGGGGTTACGCGAACTACGGCATCTTTAGAACCTATGCCAAACAGACCGCGGCTGCCCTCTTCCAACACTTCTATTTTAACTTTATCTTTAGTCAGACCTAACTCGCTGAGTGCAAGCTCAACGGCAGCCTGAACAGTTTTAGCTGATTTTGTAATGCTGTTACTCATTTTTTCCTCCTCTTGCTTTCTCTCTCTCTAAAATGTTCCTTTTTGTCAGAAACTGTTTCTTCTGCGATTTTTTTACCTATTACTTTTGTTAAAATAATCTGCTGACCGAACTGAACAATATTTGAAATAATCCAGTAAAGACCAAGACCTGCCGGCAGAGAGAACGCAAAGAATACAGTCATAAACGGAAAGATGTAGTTCATCATCTGCATAGTTTGTGCATTATCGCCCGATGCTTTGTTGCCCGAAAGCTTTTGTGTAAGCCACGAGGTTAAAAATGTTGTAAGACCCGCTAAAACAGGAATTAAAAGAAGCGGACTTATATCATATAAAGAAGGTGTAAGCGATAAATCCATACCGATGAAGTTAAAATCCATTGTCAAAGCGCCCGAAAGATTCGGAAGCTTTTCAACCAATGCATCAAAATGCTCGGTCATAAATTTTGCAATCGGAATTTCGTTTACAACTTTATCTGCAACGTTAAGCCCCATTGTTTTCATAACTTCGATAGCTTCGGTAACTGTCGGAAGTCCGTGCTTGCCCAGCTGTACCACATAGGTAAGCGGATTTCTGATAATGTTATACAAACCAATCAAAAGCGGAAACTGTATCAGAAGCGGCAAGCATCCGCCCATAGGGTTGATGTTATTTGTCTGATAAAGCTTCATGGTTTCTTGGTTCAATTTTTCTTTGTCATACTGATATTTTTTCTGAAGCTCTGCTAATTTTGGCTGAACGGCCTGCATTTTAGACATGGATTTTTGCTGTTTAACAGAAAGCGGCAGCAAAATTGCCTTAGTTATAATTGTAAACAGCACAAGGGCCCAGCCATAACTTCTTACCGCTAAAAAAATAAAACGGAAAAGATATCCGAGCGGTACATTAATAATATCGAAAATACCCAACTAATTTTGCCTCCTTCGGCTGCTATTTTACGGGGTCATAGCCACCTTTTGAAAAAGGATGACACCTTAATATGCGTTTTATAGCCATAATGCTTCCTTTAAATGCGCCTTTTTTTTCGATAGCCTCGAGCGCATACTGCGAGCAGGTAGGATAAAACCTGCATCGGGGCGGAAAAAGCGGTGATATAAATTTACGGTAAAAACGAATAAGTGCCAAAAGCAGTCTTTTCATAAGACAAGACCTCGCATATAAGGCTTAGCAGTTTAAAAGCCCGGCTCTTTTTAAAAGCTCATAAAGCTCTGCCGAAACCTCGTGATAAGTGTCGGCTGATAAACAGTCAGATTTTGCTACAATCACAATATCGTAGCCGGATTTTATATCGGTTTCCATTAAGCGATAGCTTTCCTTTAAAAGCCTTCTTACGCGGTTTCGTTTAACCGCCTTGGCTATTTTTTTTCCTACCTTAAGCCCTAAACGATTGGTATCTGACCTGTTTGGCAGAAAATAAAGGATAAAATGTTTGTGGTATATTTTTTTGCCTTTTTGATAAACTCTTAAAAATAGTGAATTCTGATTAAGACTGACTGTCTTTATCATAAAAAATCCCTTTCAAAATAGCGGATTTATGAATAAAGTCGCTGAAGAAATCCCCAGCGACCATTTTTTCATAAATCAAATTATGCAGACAATACCTTTCTGCCTTTGAGTCTTCTTCTCGCCAATA
>JAFYXI010000026.1 GCA_017546245.1 Clostridia bacterium
CTGCCCGGTTTTGCCAGCATTGTTTTTTCACCAAGCGAAATAGTAAGGTTGCCCTTTTTAATGTAAACAATTTCTAAGTTATTTTCAATTTTCTGACGTGTGTGGTCATAACTTTCTGCATAAAAATGATGGGCAAATCCCAGTTTGGGAACATTTTTAAATGTTATTAAAGCATAATACATAGTTACTTCCCCCTCTGCGATTACTTTAACATAAAATATTTGTTTTGTCCATATATTTTTGTTTTGTTAATTGATTATTATAATACTTTTTTGTATAATTGCCATATAAAAATTTATTTAAAAAGTGAGGAAACAAAAATGAACAAAAAAGCGTTTTTCTTTATTGATGATACTATTTGGGTATTCCGCGACCTTACACGCAAGCGACCGGCAAGTATTTTTGACAATCCTTTTTTAAAGATGTTAAAAAAAGCACACGACGAGTACGGTTTAAAAACCCAGCTTAATGTTTTTTATCAAACCGATGTTTTTTACGGCAACGATGAATTTAACTTATCCGAAATGACAGACGCCTATAAATCAGAATGGGAGTCTTGCTCTGACTGGCTTAAGCTTGCATTTCACGCACGACAGGAGTTCCCTGACTATCCATATATAAACGCAAGCTACGAACATGTTTTTAATGATTACAAAGCGATTGAAAAAGAAATTATAAGATTTGCCGGCGAAAACACAATCGCAAAAGCAACCACTCCGCATTGGAGACCGTTAAGTAAAGATGCGTGCTTAGCATTAAGAGACTGCGGAATAAAGCTTTTAAGTGCTACATACGGCAAAAAGATAGAATACAACGGTGATGCATCAAGTCTTCCATACGGTCACGCAGCTCGTCTTTTGTGTAACAGAAAACCCGAAACAAGCATATTTGTAAGGGAATCAAAGGATAAGGCAATAGCAAAATCTCTTTGCGGCTATAACCATATCAGTGAAGAAGAAAGAAACAGAACAAGGGATAACTTTGATTATATAACCGACAAAGAAACCGGACTTAAATTCAAAGATTTAGGAAATGCCGGCGGCTTTAATCTTTCAACAAAAGAAGAATTTTTTAACATCCTTTCTGCTGCATCAGATAAAGAATTTCTTTGTACAGGTACACACGAGCAGTATTTTTATCCTGATTATTTTGCGTATCAGCCCGACTACGAAGACAAGCTTTTAATGATGGCAAAGCTTATTTCTGAAAACGGCTATGAATTTATTTTCAGTCAGGATTTGGTATAATGAAAAAGGAGGGATTTTATGGCAAGTTTGACATATAAATTTACGGGCAATGAAAAAACGCCTGCAGAAATAACATTAAATGAATATACAACTCCCATCTGGATTCAACAGAAATGGGAAAGCGGCAAATATGCTGAATATATTCGCAAAAACGGCTGCGGACATTGCTGTACGGCAATGGCACTTAATCTTAATGGCGTAAAAATAACACCTCATGAAGAATTTGAACTCTGCAGAAAGCTGTGGGGAGAGCCTCGTATGCATGAGCCTTTTAATGAAGATAATTTTATAAGTGCAAGCGGAATTGTTAAAATAATAAAGCATTTTGGTGTGTTTGCAAAATGTTTTGGTGTTGAAAATGGAAAAAGCAACGAAGCTGCAAAGCATATAAAAGAAATGCTGTTAAAAGGAAAACAAGTAATATTGGGCTCTCATCCGTCAGAAAAGCTTTTAAATAATCCGTTTTCTTCAGGCAAGCATTATATTTTGGCAGTCGGCATAGATGATGAAGGAAAAGTTCTTATCGCAAACAGTTCAGAACGTGCTGCAACAAAATACGGAATTCAGCATACAGACGTTGAAACAATAGCAAAAGTGCTTTACGAAGGCTGTGAGCCTTGGGATTTTACCTGGGGAAGATATGACCCTGCACACAATGGCGGATATGTTGTTGTAGGATAATATTAAATTAAAATATTAAATTTTTGTTTAATAAACACTTGCGCAAGACATAAAGAAATGAACTGCAAAATTTTGCAGTTCATTTCTTTTGCACCATAACAAATTTCGATATGACAAAGCTTAAATTTTAAACAAATTACGTTTACGATAATTCGGCAAAGCATATTCTAAATTGTAATCAAGTTGTCTTAACTTCCAGCGCAAAGCGGCTTCATCAGTTGTATATTCCATACTAGGCTCCCAACCCAAACGTGAATCTGCTTGCACAATCGGAATTGTAGCTTTTACGTTTTCTTTTTCTGCTAAAAACAATGCCTCTATATCGTTTAAAATAGCTTCTGCATTTTCGGCAGTTTCAGCAATATTAAGTTTCTGCTTTAACACGAACAGTCGTTTAACATTTAATACGGTAATAACAGAACGATAGATAAACTCAGCAATTCCTGTCAGTTTTTTAACCTCTTCATTTTGATTGTTACAGCTTTTTAAAATGTTAATTCCTTCTAAAAGATAGTCTTTAAGCTTTTCATTTGATGCAATCTCATCAAAAATTCTGACTCCGACTAATGAATTTGCTAAATCATCCGGAAAATAAACACCACCATCGGGATAATATTCTCCAAAATAAATTTTGTTACCAAACCTCGCTTTCATTCGGTCAGGCATTTTGCCCTCTCCATTTATACGCTTGGTAGGCTCTAACCATAACGGATATGACGGACCTATTCTGAAAGCACCGTACTGTTCCTCATTAGTAGGAATATAATGACATATAGCCTCATCAAATCTATCTAAAGCACTTTTTACCTGCTCTGCATTATCTGCCCCATAATCACGTTTTAAAATTTCGCCAAGTTTTTCATTTAGGTTTACCTTAGGTGCAAAAAATGCCCATTTTTCAAGTTCAGCTATAATAGAAGGATAGAATCCGTAGTGAATGTTTTCAAGCACGCCGCAAAGGTCCCATTCTTCGTGCGCTTTAATCATTCCCTCATATCGTTTAATCCACTGCCCCGGCATCGGCTCAAAAGGAATAACACCAAAATCCCAGGTGCGACCTGACGACTGCGCATTAACGTGCAACTTTATTCCACGCTTTTTTGCAGCCTCTGCCTCAGTTTTAAAATAATCTCCCGGCCCTACTGCTGAAAGCGAATAATCAACAACCGAATGCACAGAGTTTCCTACCTCGTATTTCTGGAACATATCCCATGTAGGCATAAGAACAATATCATCGGGCAAATTTTCAATCAATTTGACTCTTTCTTCTACAGGTGCATATCCCCAGTTATATGTACAAAAGCATATAACTGCAGTTTTTGAGTGCTTCCTAACGGCTTTCTTTATCATATCTATCCATGCAGGATAGTCAACACACGGCCACCAGCCAGGAAGCGGTTTTCCGGTAGGAATATTATCATTAAAATTATTTGTCTCTGACAAACGTATCGCATTTGGATCTTTGCTTGGAAATTTAACGCACTCTCCTACCAAAACAACCTTGGCTATATCAGGACAAACCGTAAATAACTCGCCATACATTTTATCATAATATTCTTGCGCACCAGGGTCTGCCGCAGTCATATCATGCGGTCGCGAAAACTGCACAGACAAGTCGATTCCATATTTTTTTGCTCTGTGACACAAAAGATTTAAATCTATTTTGTCGTCTCGCTGAGTAGTGTATGGGTCTTTTAGCCACAAATCAACCATATCCATACCTAAATGCGCCATATATGCAAAAGCCTCGTCAGGATATTCAAACATTCCGAACGGTGGGTGACCATATCTGTTTTCAAAAAGAGCTTTTCTTTCTACTGTTTCTTTTTTCAAAAACGGTGCACATCTTAAATTCATTAAATCTTCCAGATAATAAAGTCCCTGTGCGACTCCTCTCTCATCAAAGCCCTCTAAGGTTATTCCGCTGTCTTCGACTTTTATGCGATAACCCATATAGCCTTCTGCCTTACCCAGATTTTTACCTAATGAAATATGTATCGCCGGCTCGTTTTCTTTATCCTTTGTTGTTACCATAGACGCAATATTCATAGATACAAATAAATAGTCTTCAAAATCACGAACCGCCGTCATAATTACATCTCCGGCATTTTCGGGCACGACAAGTCTTATACCGTCATAAATTACATATTCATCTGATGTAGGTGTTAAACTATAATCTCTGCGGTCTTTTTTATGTATCGAAAGCAAATCTATTTTAAACTGATAATTTTTTTCCATACCCGCCCTCCATTAATAGCAAAACGTTCCATTATCAAGTGCTTTTAAAATATTTTCGACAATTTGATCAACTATTTCTCTGCCCTCTTCAACCGACATTTCCTTCGCATTTTGAGCAAACCAGTCGTCACATTCGTCTAAACGCTCGAGTTTAATAGAGCCGGGGAACAGTGCTTCAAGCTGTGAGCACTCATATTTACCTGCGTGGTCGGCATTATAGCCTTCAGGAATACGTGCACCATTACAAATTCTTATACGATTCCACGGACTATCCTGTGCTGACAGATTTTGATAAAAATCTGCATTTTTGTTATCACCCCACCAGCCTATTCCTTGCGTTTCTTCCATATATTCAAAAATAAGCTTTTTAGCTGCTTTCATACACGCAAGCGCGGTCGGCAGAAAATCTTCTGTCTGGTGAAAAATCAGTATACATATATTTTTAGTAAATCCGCTTTTAAAAAGTGATTTTAAAATATTATAGATATATGCTTCAAAAACATCGACATCCATATTAATTGTATTTTTTTCCGGACCTCCTACAGCATAGCTTGACACTCCGTACCATATAGGAGGCAACAGCATACAATCACGTTTTTTTGCAAGTTCTTCTGCTATGCCCACAGAAACCAATCCGTCACAGCCATACGGACAATGTGCTGAATGATACTCCATGGTTCCAACCGGCAAAATAACGGGCCAGTTTTCTTTCTTTGCTTTATCTACCTCTTTAGGATATGATGTTTCCATATGAAAACTCATACATTCCACTCCTTTTGTTATTTATTTTAAAAACATATTTTACTGCTCATCAAGACTTTACTTATTTACTATGATTTTCGAGCATATTTACTACTTAACCACTCGATATACTTTACTGTGCTCCGTTACACCATTTTCTGCAACCACGCTGACTGTAAAGCTATCTACATTTTTAACCGTTATTTTTCCTTTTTCTGATACTTCAACACCGCCGATATACAGCTTTGCATTTTCGCTTATTTTAGCAGCATAATTAATAACGCCGGCATTTTCAGGAACATATAAAATATTTTCCTCGGCTTCACTTACTGCAAATGCTTCTGTTCCGTTATAAAATCCTATAGTTTTAAGTTCTGCTAAAGGAGACAAGTATTCACTTTGAGAAATTTCTTTAATAATTACCTCAAGCGGTTCAAAGCTAAGGCTATGTGTGCCGCCGCCACTAATTGCCACCGTTGCCGCCTGTTTAGTTTTTGTATTATTTACTGCAAACAGATACGTTTTGCCATTATATCGCGCAATACGCAAATTCAGCCAATCACCACTACCTGTAACCTGATAAACAGGTGCAGGCTCGTCTGATAAAATTATGTTCTTATATCCGTCAATCTCGTTATAAATTGTTTTAAACTCGCTCCACCAGGTATCAAAATCTTTAGTTGTATCGTTTTTCATATCAGGATAAGCATACCAATCAATACCCTCTGCGCCCTCACAAATTGCCTGCCAAGCCATATTTCTTAACTCTTCACCATTAGGACTGCGCACATCTCCGCGCTCGTCATAATGAAACCCTTCTAAAACAATATATACAGGTCTGTTAGGAAAATTTTTCTTAATCGTCCGCATACTTCTGCCAACTTTTGCAAGGTCATCTGTAACTTCATCTTTTATTGCAGGATACGGGTCTATGCCCAAAACATCCGCCATTTTATTATATATTCCATAATAAGAATATCCACCATCTGCGACACCAAAGGTAGGATGGTTAATATCTGTCTGAGCTAAAATCTCGTTATTCCATCTAATTTCTTCGCCCTCTGTAATCGGGTCAGGCTCGTCAAAAACATAATATCCCTCTAAAACAGGGTCGTTTTTATACTCATTAGCAAGTCTTGTTAAAAACGGTAGAATATCTGTCTGCTTTTTAATAAGCTTATCGCCCTGATTGCCGCTCAAATTACTAAACCAATATGTAGACAGACAAATATGCGTAGTAATACCATTTTCGCGCATATAATTAAATGCCGCAGGTTCTGTGTCGAGGTCCCACCACATACCGTAATTACTTACTGTGTCAACACCTGCTTCTACAGCCTTTTCCGCCACCTCTTGATATAAATTGGACTTGTAATTGTACAGTCTTTTAAAAAATGTTTTTTCGCCGTTTTTTATTAAATGTCCGTTTTCGTCAAGATATACTGCAGGTCTATAGTCTTCGGCTCTTTTTCTTATAGTATGTTCTTTTTCAGATATAATCTCGCCGCTTTGTTTGTCTTTCAAAACAGTCTGCAAGTAATAATCTCCCTCATTAAGACCTGCCGACGAAAATACAAAATTCATACGATTGCTCAACGTTTTTGCGTTTGAACTTCTGTATACAGTATTATTTTCATCTATAAGACTAACCGACAGCTCCATATTTTCTAAATCATAAAACCCTGCTTGTTCAGTAATTTGCGCATCTAAATCAATATCGCCGTATCCGTCGCCATAAATAAGACCTTTATAGTTTGGGGAACATAATACACTTTCTAACGGGTCAATGCCTATACGATACAGTTTAAAATCATCAAAATATACCGTTCCTGTCATACCCTTTTGCAAATACGCAGTTAAATTAAAAAATGCTGTGCCCTCGGGTGCTACAATCGTCTGAATCATATCATACCAGTCATTGTCGCCCAAATAATCGCTTTTGCCATCATAATCGTGAGTTTCTGCCAACCAATTAGAAGTGCTGTTATAGGCTGCTATAAGATTTCTTGCTGCTCCGCCTTCAACACCAACGGTTTTAATCTTGCACGAAAATGCATATGTGTCCCCTGCTACTATACCTTCTTTAGGTTTGTATAGCATAACGACACTATGGGCAGAATTTGTCTGCGCTTTAACTATTTTTAATGCACCATCTTCTACACTATACCAATCCTTTGCGCCTGTGGTTTTTGTAAGTGTAGCCGAATTAGCACCTTCGTTAAAATCTGTCTCTGCAACCAACAAACGTGGCACCGTATTAATAGAAAAAACAGATGGCATATTTTGTTCTGCACGACCACCGTCTACCTCATCGTATGGCGGTTTATACTTTAATGCCGATACTCCTGTAACTGTAATAGTCAATATAAAAATAATGAATAATGAAAAACATTTTTTCATTTTGCTTGCTCCTTATCTGTTAATAAACTCATATAAAAAACGAACTTTTTCGTTTTTTGCATCAATTTATTATTTAATTTGCCGACTTCTCGCAATATTTTTGTAAGAAGTCGGCAAATTTTAAGATTACTAATTTAAGTCAGCTTGTCTGCGGTTTTAAAACTAATATTTATTTTTGCTCTAAAACTGCCTGATGTGCTATATCAGAAAGCTGTTCAAGTCTTTTTAAGTGTTCAGTCATATCTATGCCAATATTCTCTGGCATCGGCACAGCAGGAGCATCCGCCGTACCTACCTTTGCCTTTCTGCCGGTTAACATCTCATACCAAACCGCATCTGCCAAATAGCAACCATAGTAGCTTGCGTGGTTATAGTCTCTCCACAGACCAGGTGAAACGTTCATTTTGTCTGCTATTGTATCTTTAGCTTCAGATTCAGTATCTCCGTCAACACCATCTAAGTACTTTTCTCCACACCATTCATATTTGTTATCTGCCAGATAGAAAGCCTTACCTGCCGGGAAAATTTTCATTACACTTCCGTCCTGCATAACATTTTCAGCCTGCGCACCTGTAGCGGCTGCCCATGTATTAACCTGTCCCGTGATGGTGTTTGTAAAGTAAAAGCTTCTTTGAGATTTTGTGCTGTTATAAGGTGACCATGTCTGATAGAATATTATTTCAGCATTCGGCTGGAACTTTCTTATTGTTTCTGCGATGTAAGTAATATCCTCCTGAACATCAGGGTTATGATATGCTGCCTGCTGAAGTGATATTACATCATATTCCTGTGCCTGCAATGCATCAATAAGAAGATGTGAGCCTAAATTACTAGCAATTTTACCGTCTAAATAGGTCCAATATAACAGTTTATTGCCATGGTCTTTATTTATTGCTCTCGCCTCTTCTACAGTTCTTCCTGCAAGTTCTGCTCTTAAGTTTGCTGCGTGATGTGTAAAGTTAGAGCCACCAATACCTGTAACTCTAACATTCAAGTCGAAATTGTCTGCTGCAGCAACTTTGTCTAAGTAACGGCCGGCATCTTCTGAAAGTGAGCTTCCTATAAGCAACACATCAAGCGAGTCGACAGGTGCGTGCAAGTTATATTTTTTAGAAAGAGGCTGACATTTTTCTAAATCGTTCCATACAAATATTTTAATATAGTCAGCATTCTGAGGCTGTGCCAGCATAACCGCAACATCTTTTGTTTCGTCTGCCGTCATATTTTCAACCTGCGATTGAATACCTAAAAGGTTGCCGACTCTGTTATAGAATGCGGTAACAACCGTAGTGTTTTGAGTTTCTTTTGAATATAAGTCAAACGAAATGGTATCACCTGTTGCTTGACCTGTGCACGAAATATCGCCTACTATCGACATTGTCTGCGGAGCTGCTGCTGTTGAAAATTCTACAAAACTTGAAGGTTTATTTGCTGCAAGAATTTCTGCACCACTTGCTGCTTTCATAGCTGAATAATCAAGAATATAGTCACTTGAATAATCAAGATTTGAGAAGGTTATTTCTTGTGTGCAGAAATCTGCAAACTTTATGTTTGCTGTTGAATAAGCAAGTTCTTCTTTAGTAGTTCCCTTGTAAACTTCAAAATCTGTAGATGCACCTAAAATGGGCTGATTATAAGTCAATGTAATTTTGTTGTTTGCTGCGCTGTCAACATCTAAAACTGCACCGTCATTCGAAGCGGTTAATTCAAGCTTTTGTTTGTTTTTGTACGGATTTACGCGCCAGATGGTAAAGTCATCAATTAATACAGTCTGACCTTCGTTATAAACATAATATCCTGAATCTGCATTGCCTGTTGATAGACGTCTTCCGCTATAAGGAATAACATAAAGCGACGCACCCGCTGTGTATGTCTCGGAGGTAAAGCTTCTTTCCCATACCAGCTTACCTGATTCAGCATCAATAAACTTAAAGGTCTGGTCTGTACCGTCAACAAGCCATACAATGTTGTACCAATGGTCTAATTCAAATTCTGCACCATAGTTTGCGTTGCTAGGATTCTGAATAAACGGCTTGTTATTTTCTGTGCTTATACGCGCCATCAGCGACTGATGGCTCAGCGATTTACTATCATCTATGGCCATATGTATTCTTGAACCGCTAGTCGTTGCTGCTGCACCGCCTTTATCGTCTGTATCAGCGACTGTTGCCGTGCCTACATCTGCCATATCCTTTAAGTTAAAGCGATAGGTTACAATAAATTTTTCATACTCGGCAGCTTCTGCACCCTCTGCCGAAATTACCTCGGGGGTATAGGTTTCTTTAGTAACTAACGGGTCTAAGGCTAATCCTCTGTCTTCTGCTGCTACTTCAATTTTAAGAGCATTTCCGTTATATCCGTCTGCAAAGCTTGCCTCACCATCTCTTGAAGAATATTGAAGCTGTAAAATGTTGCCTTTAAACTGACTTTTATTTACTGTTCCGCTCTCAAAATCTTCGGTCAGCTTTCCTACACCTGATTCTGTTGTAGTAAAGGTAATTTTTGCATCGTCTCCACCCGTTATTTTGCCGTTTGATGTTGCTGACATATCAAGGGTGTAGGTTGTTCCTATAGCTAAAGTGTCCTCCCAGCTTACAGTATAGGTGTTAAGCTTGTTGGCTACAGGGGTAACAGTACATGCAATATCTTCTGCGCCTGCTGATTTTAAGGTTGCCGCAGCAGTTGTAACCTTTTGGTCAAACACAATCTCTGCAGAATAAGTTATTGCAGGGTCAATCCCTGCAGCACCATTTGCAATTGTGCTGCTTAAAATAGCCGGACCAGTTACTGTGCGATTGTATCTTACTAATTTTGCGTTGTCTAATTCGAGGGTTACTTCGGAATCACCCATTTTGGTAAGCTGTAATGCTTGTATATTTTGTACACTATTTGCTTCAAACAAGTCACTTGTTTGTGTTTCCGAATATGTCAAAACCGTATCACTATCAGCATCTAAAATATATGTATAAAGTTTTGTTCCAACAACAATCATACATACTTTATACAATTTATTTGTCTTAACCTGAACATTATTGTCATCACCAGACAATGTCCATGCTGACAGACTACTATCATACTGGAATCGAACTGCACCTCTGTTAGCACCGGTTTTATTGCGTCCGAACATATTAACTTTGTTAGTTGTATCATATAGTGCAGTACCGGTAGGAATTGAAGTAAAACGCATATCATAAACAAGCTCTGTTACATAGTCTTCTGCCACATAAAAATCCAACGTTTTAAGATAAGAAGTACTTTTAGCAGATTTGTTTGATACCTCTAAAACCTTATCATTAGCATCTGACGCATTATTCGCTGATAAAATTCTGAAGGTAGAATAACTAATTTCATTATCAACAAATATATCAGACTGGTCACCATAACGATTATAGCGTTTGAACTGTGCTTCTGTTATAGCCTCATCATCAAAATTATCAACTGCCATACCTGTACTTTCAGCATCAATGGTGCCTGCTGTTGTGCAGGTAAGTGCCGATTCAGGCATTGCACCGAATACTGTCGCCGAGCACAGCGACAGTATTAAAACAATGCTTAAAAAAATCGATATTGTCTTTTTTAACATAATAAATTTTGCCTCCCTTAATTTTCGCAGTAATATTGCAAATTAACAAAGTATTTATTAATTTTTTTGCTCTAAAACTGCCTGGTGCGCTAAATCAGAAAGCTGACTGAGTCTTTCCATATGGTCGGCTATGTCAATACCATCCGGTTTGGGCACAGCAGGATTTTCGTCTGTTCCTATCTGAGCTTTTCTGCCTGTTAACATTTCGTACCAAACTGCATCTGCTAAATAGCAGCCATACCAGCTTGCGTGGTTATAATCTCTCCACAAGCCCTGTGAGCCTTGCATTTTAGTAGCTACATCATATTTAGCATCTGACTCTGTATCTCCCTCATCGTATGTATAGCGTTTTCCGCACCATTCGTATTTATTATCTGCAAGATAGAATGCCTTTCCTGCAGGGAAGATTTTTACAGGAGCACCGCCCTTTGTAACATTCTGCGCATTTGCGCCCGTAGCCGCCGCCCACGATATTACCTGCGGCTCTACAGTATTTGTATAATAATAGCTTCTTTGAGAGGTTGAGCTGTTATAAGGCGCCCAGGTCTGATAGAATACTATTTCAGCATTCGGCTGATATTGTCTTATTGTTTCTGTTAAAAAGGTAATATCCTCCTGAACATCAGGGTCGTGATATGCAGCCTGATTAAGCGATACTACATCATACTGTTTTTCCTGCAATGCATCTATAAGACGCTGGTGTCCGCCAAGATATTCACCGTTTACATATGTCCAGTATGTCAGCTTGTTGCCGTTATCTGCATTTTGTTCTATAGCCTCTTCTATAGTTCTTCCTGCAAGCTCTGCTCTTACGTTAGCTGCGTGATGTGTAAAGTTAGAGCCGCCTATACCCTTAACAGTAACATTTAAGTCAAAATTATCCGCAGCTGCTACCTGATGCATATAACGTCCTGCATCCTCTGAAATAGAGCTGCCTATAAGCAGCACGTCAAGCGAATCTTTAGGTGCGTGTAATTCGTATGTTTTTGCAACAGGTACGCATGTACCGAATCCGTCCCATATAAATAATTTAATATAGTCGGCAACCTGATTTTTGTTTAATGTAACAGTAACAGAATCATTTATACCTGCTGCCACATTTACGGTTTGCGGCTCGATACCTAAAAGGCGGCCTGTTCTGTTATAAAATGCTGCAACAACTGCGCCCGAGGTCGCTTCTTTTGAATATAAATCAAACGAAATTGTACTTCCCTCTGCAAGTCCTGTGCAGATTACGTCACCGATTACCGACATAGCATCAGAAGATGCGGCAGTCGAAAATTCTATGATGCTTGTCGGTTTGGCTGCATCTGTTAATTCTGCTCCGCTGACAGCTGTCATAGCAGAATAATCAAGAGCATACTCACCTAAATAATCAAGATTTGACAAGCTTATTTCTTGCGTGCAGAAATCTTTATATTTAATACTTGCTGTTGAATATGCATTTACATTTTCATCATCAACTGTTACTTTATATACCTCAAAATTGGTAGGTACACCTAAAACAGGCTGATTATATGTCATTGTAATTGTGTCATTATCATCAATGTTCAAAACTGCACCGTCATTTGAATCTGTTAATGCAAGTTTTTGTTTGTTTTTATATGTATCTACACGCCAGATAGTAAAGTCATCAATTAATACTGTCTGACCTTCGTTATAAATGTAATTTACCTTTGAGCCATCTTCTAATGTAGAGGTGCTTGCCATACGTCTGCCGCCGTAAGGAACAACGTAAAGAGCCTCGCCTGCTGTATATGACTCGGAGTTAAAGGTTCTTTTCCATATAAGCTTACCTGTTTCAGAGTCTACAAAATTAAACGTCTGCTCTGTTCCGTCAACAAGCCATACGATATTGTACCAATGGTCTTCGCTAAATTCAACGAAGTCATCATCACCCGGGTTGTGAATAACCGGTTTTGAATTTTTTGTGCTTATGCGAGCCGCAAGAGAATTGAACTGTTGCGATGTTGAATTATCTATCGCCATATTTATTCTTGAACCTCTGGTTATTGCATCGCCTGTTTTGCTGTCTACATCTGCTAATGCAGCTGTGCCTACATCTGCCATATCCTTTAAGTTAAAGCGATATGTTACAACAAATTTTTCATACTCTTTATTTCCCACTTCATCCTCTGCAATTGCCTTAGGCTGGTATGATGTCTTTGTTGCTAACGGGTCTAAAGCATTTTCTTTAGCTCCTGCCGGAATTTCAATTTTAAGAGCCTTGCCTGTATATCCGTTATCGTCTAAGGTAGCCACACCATCTCTTGAAGAATATTGAAGCTGTAAAACATCACCTTTAAACTGACTTCCTTTGGTAGTGCCGGTTTCAAAATCTTCAATTATTTTTTCTATACCCGGTTCAGTTGTTTTAAATGTAATTTTTGCATCCTCGCCTGCCTGAACATCAGCAGTATTAACTGTTGCCGACATATCAAGTGTGTATGTGGTTTCTTCTGCTAATATATCCTCCCAGCTTATCGTATAAGTGTTAAGCTTATTTTTTACGGAAGCAACAGTTGATGTAATTTCTGTTCCGTCTGCAGCTTTTAAAGTTGCAGCAGCGGTTTTAATACTCTGGTCAAACTTAACCTCTATCATATTGGTTTTAATATCAATTTCAGCAGCACCGTTTGCAATAGAGCTGCTTAAAATAGCAGGTGCGCTTACTGTACGATTGTATCTGACCATTTTTGCGTTATCTATTTCGAGTTTAACATCCGAATCGCCGTCAACTTTTCTGTACAACTGAACAGCCATAATGCTCATTTGTGTATTTGCTGCAATACCGTCTGTATAGCCGCATTTAATAAGGTCCGCTGATACAAGCTTTGCACCGCTTGCAGCATCTAAAAGATAGGTTTGTCTGTTGCCTGTTGTACCATCTACAACTACCTGTACTGTATAGAGCTTGTCAGCCTCGACAAATTCTACACCAGCTCCTGCACCCTGTCCCGGAGACCACAGCTTCCACGCAGATGCGGTCGAGTCGTAGTCCATACGGATTCCGCCGCCCTTATCACTAAATCCAAATACCCAGAATTTAGATAAAGCATTTAATGTGGTGCTTGTGGGAACGGCAGTAAAACGCACGTCAAAGCTAAGCTCGGTAACGTAGTTTTCTGCAACAGTAAATTTTAATGTATCAAGTCTTGCACCATCTGCTGTATGGTTGCTAATTTCTAATACCTTATCAGCAGAATCTGCTGCATTATCAGCTGATATAATTCTATAACTTACACCTTCTTTTACGTTCCATTCATAGAACAAATCAGACAGGTCGCCGTTACGATTATAACGTTTAAACGCAGTTTCAGTTATCTCTTTGTCGTCAAAATTATCCACCGCCATACCGGTTGCATCTGCCGCTATAACACCTTCTGCCGGTACTAATACAGTAGTCGGCATTGCACCGAATACCGCCGTGGAGCAAAGTGACAACAGTAAAATAATACTGAGAAAAATTGATGTTGTCTTTTTTAACATTTGCCTTTTCCTCCTTTTATGTTGAAAATTATTTTAAGCTTAATTATCAGCTGTTATCGGGCTGCTGTTTTGCCGCTTGCAAGCGGTAAAGGCCCATATTCTTTATCCAGCAGCATTAACTGAATTTCTGTTTGCGAAGAAACAGTACCAATGTCAAAGCTTTTTGTCAATTCGCTTTCAGTTAATACATTGGCAAGCTCTACAATATCTATACCCGTCATTTTTCCCCCTTCATATGCAGCAGCCATCACCATGCCTGAAAATGTCGGATAACTATAAATATCACTTAGTATAAAGCTTATCTGTGTAGTATCGCCTGACGATACCGACAAAATTTCAACATCATTCCAGATATGTAAATCTTCGGTTTTAAAAACAATACTTTCTGCCTCGCACGCTACATTACTTTCATTTTTAACTCCTGATAAGGATAATGTATATGTAGTGTTTCTTTCTAAAAGCTCATCAAAGCTAACCGTCAGCTTGCCGAATGCACTTGCCGATACACTGCATCCGATAACATCCTCATTTTCAGAGGTTAATGTTACATAACTGTCCGGAGCAAGCCCCTGATTAAAATTAAAAGTTAATTTTTCATTTCTGATTACCTCTGTTTCACCGTTTTCTATAGAAGCAGATGAAATCTCAGGAGGCATTGCAGGATCATATTGAACAACCTTTGCATTATCAATCTGACAGGTAATATAAACCTTGGTTCCGTCAGCTACAGTAGCACCGTTTGCTCTGAACTGTATTGCATTAAGTCCGAATGCACTGCCGTCTGCAAATTTTTTGTTTGTAGCAGTTTCAAGCATTGCATCTCCAGTTTGAGTATTAAGCAAATATGTACTTAACTTTCCGTCAGCACCTATTTTACATACAAGTGTATACCATAAATTCTTTTCTAAGGTGATGCTGCTGTTGTTATCAGGAGCAGTAAGAACATTGGTCTGACCATTATTCTTAAATCCGTTTGAACCGCCATACAGGAAAAATGTCGCACTTCTTGCATCAGGAGTCGGATTATCACCGGGAATTTTTGTAAACTTTACATCGTAAGAAAATTGAGTTACTAACCCATCACGATGAATAAAGCTATCAGAAAACGGCAAGTACACCCAATCTCCGTTTGTGTTTGCAATTTCTAAAGCCTTCGTTGTATTTCCGTCTACACCTTCGGTTTCAACAATTTTAAATCCTTTTTGATTTTTTGAATCCTGAATAAAAACATCACTCGTTTGACCAAGACTTCCGTTAGGATATTTAGCAAAGGCAGTGTCAGTAATATCCAAAGAATCGAAATTATCCACTACCGAAAAGGCGCCTGTTTCGTCAGCACATACCATCGGACAAAGTGCTGTTGCAATAGCTAAACACAAAACAAATGCCAGAACTTTTTTTGAATATTTCATTATTCTATTCCTCCTTTCTGACTTACTCGTATAAATAGAATATGTGGTCTTGCATATATCCATGGTCATAGTCTCTTAAAAATGCCTTAACAGTATTACCGGTAGACTGCGATGGCAGTTCTGCTACATCAATCATTTTAACCTTGCCGGTCTTTACGTTATACAGCGGAACTAAAGAGAACTTCTTTTTACCTATATAATCAGTTTTGATGCCATCTGTTTCAACACCATCAAAATTGTAAATTAAATAATCACCGCTTATTTTTTTAAGATTTGCAAAACCATATGTATGCGAACCACTTCCGTATGGTGTTGTGCCATCTTTATGAGATTCAAAATCAAATATCTTTTCTATAAAGGTAATATTGCCTAAAGTATCCGTTTCAAATCTTATAATATCACCGCTCTTTATATCCTCCATATTGCACTTATAAATGGATAAGTGGTCACCTTTAAATTTATCTTTGTTTACGGTGTATATTTTCAAACGTTCTGACGAAGCAAAGTAGCTGCTCTGTCCGCTATAACTTGCCACAGATAAATACCAGCCTTCCACTCCGTCCTTTCCTATACCACGCGTAACCTTTTCAACTATATGTCCTCTTAATTTATGATAACTGAAGGGTGATGTAATAGAATCTCCTTCTTTTGCCCCATACTGTGTCCAGCGAACAACGCAGTTTAGTCTGTTATCATCATCCGAATCGTAACCTGCCATATAGTATTCTACTTTATCGGCATCCATTTTTCCGACCGTGAACAGATATTCTGATGGATTTTTATCAGCCATATCCGCCTCATCGACAAAAAGAACACAATCATCTTTAAAAGCAAACTGTCTGTCAACTGCGCCGGAACGTATTTCGTATGCCGAATTGTCCGAAACATAAGGGTCGAATTTTAAATCCTCACTCAAGCTATTATCACTCTGAACCACCTTTGCTGTGTCAAGCTCATACAGCTTGCCTTCAGTTCCGCGAAAACGAACAAGCTGACGCTTTGTAAGGTCGATTGTTGCGCCTGATACAGTATAAGATGTATTACCGCTTTCTACTTTTTTGCCATCTAAAACAAATTTAGAATTCGATTCAAGCATATGGAAAATTCCGTTTGTATCCATAATTTTTACTTTAGTAATCGAATTTAAACCGGTTGTTTTTCCATCTGCGGCTATTAAATAACCATAGCTCAAAGAGCTTTTTGACAAGTCAACCTCGTAATACACAACTTCTCCAAAGGCATCAAGATATACAGTTGCATAATCACCTGGCACAATAGCTGAAATATACTTATCTTTAATCAATCTGTAGTATGCTTCGCCAAACGGCTGGTCCATTTCTGCTACGGTAACTGTTTCGTCGTCTATCATATCTACAAAGCCTTCAACACTTCTTAATGACGCATAAAGCTTAATGTATTTTGCCTTCGCAAAATCATAAGTGATACTGCTGTCTGCATTTATTGTAAAGGCATCACACGACACGCCTACTGTCATACCAGCCATAAGTTCAGATATATCAGCTGTCTTTCCTCCCAGATAAATTTCGTAGTTATCAAAATTTTTAAGCTCAATTTTTTCGCCGTAATATCTGGTTGTTAAGGTTTCGAATTCCGGATAAATACCATCGATTACATTCTGAATCATCAAGGTCATATGAACCAAGTCAAATTCGCCGTCGCTGTCTGAATCAACAAAAGTTACTGTTCCGCTTTTAAAGGCATCAAACAACTTTTTAGTCGGGCTTTGTGTTTTGCCGTTAACTATAACAAAACTGTTTTTTGATATAGTAAGCTCTTCGTCATTGTCATAAATAATTTCAAGCTCTTTACCCAAATCGGTAACACTTTCTATATCACTTGCATCTAACGCGATAAATTCAGAAGATTTATCTACCGAAATGCTTACTACCTCTGTTCCCATATCACTGGGCATTGTGTAATATGTAACTGTACTGCCGACATATTCATCAGGAATCAAAAGCTCGGTATAATAAATTTTTCCCTCAATATTAACTCTTTTAAATGAAGTTTTTTCTGTTACTAAGCCTAAATTAGAGTTCGCTAAAATACGACCGCTTGATTTAGCAAGTTGCCAACGTTCCCAAAGGCATGTTCCACCTAAATCAACGCTCTCGGGAGCAAATATTTTTACACCCATAGCGTTTGCTAAAACAGATGCTGTTTCTGCTGCTGTCATTTTTTCGCTGTTAGCTATTTCAACATTTTTAAATAAGTTAAGCTTATGTGCCATTGCGTAATATGACGCTTCGTTATCGCCATTACGCTGTACTAACGGTTTATAGCCCAACAAACTAATTAATGCATACACAGCATCTTTCTCTGTAAGCGGTTTACCCGGATTAAAATTGCCGTCAATATCCGTTTCCATATAACCTAAAGAAAGAATAGTTGCTATTGCTTTATAGTTTGCATCTGATTCAATATCATTAGCATTTACTTTAGAAGGCTCATTTAAAACACCAATTTCCGCCTCAATTTTTGCCATAGCACACAGGGCACGGGCAAATTCGCTGCGGTTAAAGCCTTTTTGAATTAGTCCGCTTTTTTGAGTTAAAGAAATTATTCCCAAATCTGATAATAACTGAACTTCGCTTGCACCGGCAGCATAAACCGGAGTTATAACTACAAGTGAAAATATCAGAGCAAAAGTCAGACAAAATGCACATATACGTTTTAACACAGTTTATACCCCCTTTACTTTTTCTGCCAAACGGCAAAGAATTGCACAAGCCTCGGCGCGCGACAAGTCAGCTTTCGGATTAAAGTTACCCTGCTCGTCACCGTTAAAAATGCCAGCTTTAGCCACGCGTATTACGGCATCTTTAGCGTAATCTGCCATAACGTCTGCATCACTAAATGAAATATCTTCTTCTGAAGTTTCAAAATTATACATAGTCAATACTCTGTCAATTATAACAGCCGCATCCTCACGTTTAATGCTGACGCCTGCACCAAAAATGCCTTCGTCGATACCGGATATTAATCCTTTTTTATACGCAGCCATAACATACGGAGTATAATATACTCCATCAGGACAGTCTGTAAATATTGAAGTGTTTCCGGATGTTAAAAGGTCTAATGCACCTATCATTATTTTTACAAAGTCCTGTCTTTGAACGCTGCCTCCAGGTGCAAATTCTTTATCACTTACACCATTTACAGTGCCTTTATCATATAATTTTTCAATATATGATTTTGCCCAGTGGTCATCGGAAATATCAGCAAAAGGTAATGCCAATGTCAATTTTCCTGTATTGTCTGTGATTAAATTTTTACCGGTTGAGCCACCGCTTACGTAGCCGCCGGTCGCACCCATAGTACGTCCGCCGCCACTACTGCTGCCGCCGCTTCCACCGCTGCTGCCGCCATTTCCGCCACCGACATATCCATCGTCTTCTTCCGGAATCAAACTTTCAAACAGTTCTTCAATTCCTTCTAAAGTTGTGCAAGCAGCTGCACCGTCAAGTACATTGTTATACATTAAAGCTTCATTATATTCATCTAATTCAGCATCAGCAATAATTGCACGCACCCCGGTAAATATTTCTGCATATGCACTTTCTTCTGAAATTAAAGCTATAATATCTTCTCGGGTTTCTGACTCTCTGAACATAGCTAATGCCATGGCGTTTAAAAACGCATCTTCCAAACTTTCTTTATCTGAGTGCTTTGCTGCTTTGATTTCTGCAAGCAATTTAGTTTTCTCTGCATTTGAAAGCTTTGCAAAATCAGAGTCTGCATCAAGGTCAACATTCCAATACAATTCTTCGCCGTTATATTTAGTTAAAACACTTAATGTATCTGCCTCGTTTTGCAGTCTAATCCATGCACCTGTTTCATTAAAAGCTGATACCAAAGTAGCAAGTGTAAAGTCCTCATTTCCCTTTAATTTATAAAGAAGAGAATGAAACTCTGTCTTATCACTCAAGCTTTTATAATATGCTACATCTGCTGAGGATTTACGCAAAATTTCTTTAGCAGGTTCTCCGTCTTTTCCGTTCATATCTTCATCAATAATTGAAGCATAGTTATCGGAACTGCCATTAAAAGCTGATACCAAACTGTTCATATCATCTTTGCCAACATGCTCAAATGTTCCCATTGAATAACAACCATCCGAGCCTAAGTAACTGAATATAACATGGCAAAGACCTGTAGCCAGATTATCCTTCATATTACAGGTATGCGATACCTGACCATTTTCGCCTGCATTTACTACTGCTGCATATTCTATGGTCAATGTACTTAGCACTTCTTTAGAAGTAAGTCCCTTAATCTTTTGAACCGTCACATCAACATCATTTTCTATAACCGCCGGCATTATAAAGATTAATACCGGTGTTCCTTCGGCTGCATTTATAGTTGCAGATATATTTACATTTCCGTCAACTGCGGTTATATTAGATAATTCTTCTGCCCATGCAGGAACTACCGCAAAAGACAGCAACGCAGCAAGCATAATCGCCAAAATTCTCTTTTTCATTAAAATCCTCCTTAACTGCGTTTTATCGTATACGTTTTTTCTGTTTCGAATCTTCCGTCCTCTGATACAACTTTTACTTTAATCTCTGTTAGTCCCTCAAGGTTTAATTTGCCGCTCTTTTGAACCTCTGTATCATTAATATACAAAATTGCATAATCACTCATAGTTGCATTATACTCTGCCTCAGTTAAATCATTAGAAATTACAAATTCAGAGCCGTTTTCTGTTTCGGTCATAATGCAATTTGCTAAATTAAAGCGCGTAAGCTCAGCGTGAGGAGATTTATAATCTGCCTGCTCATACTCAAACACTTCAACTTGATAGCTGTCCCAGTCAAGCTCAAACCAACCATTTTCATTAGCTTCAAAAGTTTCACCCGAGTACATTCCCCGAATTTCTTTAACGCCATCTAAATAAATTCTTGCATTCTTTGCAGAATTCTGGTTATTTACAGTAAATAAATATGATTTACCGTCGTGACGCCTTGCCATATGATTAAGCCATTCTCCGCCACCCTTAATCTCGTAATAAGGTGCAGGCTGAGATGACAAAATTATAGGCTCTAAATACTGAATTTCGTCAAACACTTCGACCATTGCCTGCCATTCTTCCTCAAAGGTTTTACCCGGACTCGGATTCTGTTTCATCCAACGATATGCCCACGCATCAATCATACACGCGCCTGCACACAATGCCTGGAAATACATATTTCTTATTTCTTCCTGATTAGGAGCGCGCAGGTCTCCTCTGCCATAATACCAAAAGGCCTGACAGATAAAGTAAATCGGTTTTCCCGGATTTTGTTCTTTAGCCGTTGCAAGTCGTCTATAAACCTTTGAAAGGTCCTGCGTTGGCTTACCCGAAACCGGATATGGGTCATATCCAAGGAAGTCTGAGGTTTTTGCATAAGTTCCGGGGAAGAATTCTATAGATTCACTAATCGCACAAGTAGTGGGATGCTCTAAATCGTTTTCTTCTATAATTTTTCTATGCCACGCAAGCTCATCACCATAACGTGTACCATTTTGCTCATCAAATATGTAGTAATCAAACAGATTGGGTAAATCCTTCCAGTTGTTAACCATTTTTGTTAACAAGCCCCTTAGGTCTGTCTGGCTGGTAACTCTGTTTTTAACATCGGCCGTATAAAGATTACTGTAAACAAAGCTACCGGTTGCTAAAGATAGATCAACATTATTTTCTTCAAGTTTTTTTACATAATCCTGAAAGCCTTTGTTCTTCGCAAAACTAAAATGCCAACCTACACCGCTATTGGTCATAGCGTCAATGTTTCCTGCTGCAATTATATCCGCCGTAGCATCATCATATTTTGAATAATTATAAACACGAAGCGGAAAAATCGGTTCACCCTTTCGTGTTATTCTGCCATATTCATCATAACCTACGGCAGTCACATAATCAGCTTCACGTTTATGAAGTCCATATTCTTGTTTTTGAACCTGTTCACCTGTGGTCTTATCGGTAATTATGCTTTCAATATAATAATCCCCACCCATTGGAAGTGATGCTGAAGAGAAATAAACTTCCATCTGGTTAGTTACTGTATCGCTTTCTGATTTTAACAGCACATTATGGTCTTTGTCAGTAATCTGTGCGGTAAAATGGAAGTTATTCAAATCATACTTGCCATTCATATCAAATATATAAGCACGTAATGCAATGTCACCTATTCCGTTTTCGCCCTTTATGATACCTTTATATGAAGGCGACATTAAAACAGCATTCATAGGATTAAATATAATTTTGCTTAATTTAAAATTATCATAGTAAGCAGTACCTGTAAGGTTATCCATATATGCACCCAAACGAACATTATGCATTTCAGGTTCTGACAATCTATTAAGTTCTTCGGGCACCATAAGAACTACCTGAAATTCTTTCCAGTCGTGACTGGTTCTGTTGTTTCTATGGGTATGAGTTTCGTTTAGCCACTTATCATCCTGATTACGTATAGAAAGGATGGGTCGATAGCCGCCCTCGCCACTGATATTTTCACCTTTCATCATACAAGAAAATACCAGATAGTCTCCGGGCTTTAAATCCTCGTAGGGAGCTTTCCACACCATACTCGGATAAGCACCAGCAGTTACCTTAATACAGCCGCCGTTGTCGCCATAGCCGCCTTCGGCAACAATTGCAGAACCATCAGGAAAATAGTTCTTTTCTAAAAGGTCATAATCTTCATCTTCAAAATCCTCATAAAGAATTTCTACATTAGGCCAAACATCAGGATCAAATGGTATAGGCATTGCCTCTGCAAGTCTGTCGTCGGTTGGTACCTCGAACGGACCTTCATACTGGCTTGCATCTCCATATCGACCTAAAGCATCTGCCTGTGCTTTTTGTAAATTCATCGCATTATACAAGGTCTGTGCAGTTTCTGCACGACTCGCTTCATCAAGTGGATGCCAGCAGTTATCTTCTTTTCCCGGCATTATACCGGTAGAAGAAAGTGCTTCTACTGCCTCACGTGCATAATCACTTATTTCATTATTGTCTGCATATACTATGGAGTTTTCGGCTGTAAGGTCAACCTCTTTGTTATCTAAAAATCTTTTTAAAATTACCGCCAAATCCTGACGTGAAAGAGTTTTTCCCGTACCAAATTCCGTTTCGGAAATACCGGTCATAAGTTTGGATGCACCCACAATTTGAACAAAAGATGCATACCACGTTCCTACCGGAACATCATAAAAAACAGGTGAATTTTTAGTATCGGTCAGTTCAAATGCGCTTGTAAGAATTTTTGCAAATTCTTCACGCTTTAAACTATCATCAGGACAAAACTTATTTTTACTTTTTCCGTTTATTATTCCTTTTAATGCCAAATCCATTATCGCATCATATGCTTTGTGTTCCTCACTAACATCAGAAAAGCTTATTTTATTTTCTGCTTTTTCCTCTGTTGTCTCACCTTCCTCAGCATATACAGGAACTAAAGACAAGCACATGCAAAGCAATAAAGTCAATGCAATAAGTTTCTTTTTCATCTTATACCTCCATTTTATCGTGTGCGATTACTGCAGGAGCGCTTTATTCATATTGTCTGCAACACTCTTTGCTGTTGCTTCAAACTCAGTTTTTTTCTTTGCCCAATTTTCTTCAATATCTCCTTCTTCTACTATAAGTTCTGCAAACATGGAATTTACATCGTACGCAGCTCTGAACTTCACATAATCATCAGCAGTATACGCATCACGTGCATCATCCCAGTCTAAGATTGATAACTCGTGCTTGCGTTTTTCAGCAACTAAAGTATCTGCACACATAAGTGCATATGGGTCGCTTTCAAAGCTTAAGCTATAGTTCGGGTTTATAAACATTCTAAAGAAACTGTATGAAGGATATAACTTTTCCAGCGAATCATATGTACCATTTGCATTTTTTTCGCGGATAACCTTATATTCACCGTTTTCAATTACATAGTCCACATCCGGAACACCTAAACTTATCTGAGGACCGCCTTCTTCGCTCGCTATATAATCTGCCAAAGCTAAAAGTCTGTCCATTTTTTCATCTGATATTTCAGGATTGAAATAATAGCCTCTGTAGTAGTTGTTAGCTTCACGTCCGTGAATTTTACCATCAGGAGAAAGAACCCAACATACGTCTATGCATTCTTCAGCTTTAAGACCCGGATTTGCTTTTTCAAAATCTGCATTTAATGTGCGCAAAGCAGATACATTTGCTTTAGGGAAGATAACACCTGAACGCTGCGAACAGAACAACGAGTTAAGGTCCTGTGTTTTTTGTGCATAAAATCCCGGTGCTAAAATTCCTGTTCTATAAGCTTTAGAATATTCTTTAACACCTTCTGTGGTTGAATCTTCTAAAAGTCCGCAAACATATTTACCTGTTTCATCCTTATGGAAAAATTTATAGCTTGAGTTAAATGCTGTAATAAAGAAGTTAGGTGCTTCTGTATGGTCAATTGCAAGACCTACTGTATTTGTTGCGCCTACACCACCTAAGTCAGCTTCTTTAAATTTGCGTATCATATCAAGAAAATCTTCATATTCCATAATATAGTCCGTTTCTATACCTAACTGTTTTGCCCAGTCTTTACGATAAGCAAATCCATATGTGTCAATATATATGTACTCAGGCTGACTCATCATTTCACGCAGGTCTTTACCTTCTTTAAACGCCTGTCTGAACTCTTTTATATATTGCTTATAGTGATCCATAGGACAAATCAATCCATAAACTTCACCATTACCTGCTTCTTTAATAGCATCCATAATTCCTGTCATTTCCATTGAAAAGGCAAGATTCGGATACTTGGTTTCCCAATCTTTAGGAAGAGCTTTAACGACTCCCTGGTCACCATATTTTAAATATTCGTTCATTGAAAAATCTGCGTAAGTTACATCGGGCATACTGCCTGACGAAATCCAGATTCTAACCTTTTCACCAAGAGAGCTTTTAGGAAGCGATTCAAACTCAATATCTATATTCAGCTTGTCTGTAATATACTTATAGTAATCATCATTTTTCCATGTTTCGTCCGCATCAGTATAGCCCACCGAAACAGTCAATTTTTCATTAGGGTCTGTGCTTGTTGTTTTTTCATCCTTTTTGCATGCAGTAAGACACATACTGCTCATCATTAAAATCGCCAATAAACCAGCTAATACCTTTTTCATAATTTAAACCTCCGTTTTCTATAATAAATATTTTATTAACCTTTAACCGCGCCAACAGTAAGTCCGCCCATAAAGTACTTTTGCACGAACGGATATACAAGCATAATCGGCAGCATTGTAACTACCACTGCTGCCATCTGAACATTTAATGCAAAGGTTTCTTTAAGCATCAAATCTTCTCCGCTCAAATCTTCTTTGACCGTTGATGTCGCATTGCTTATAATTTCACGCAGAACTAACTGTAAGGGCCATTTATCACTGTCGGATATGTACAGCATAGCACTATACCATTCGTTCCATACCGCCACAGCCGTAAATAATGATATTGTTGCTATTATAGGCTTGGCAAGAGGCATATAAATTTGGGCAAATATCCTGATATCATTTGCGCCATCCAATTTTGCCGATTCTTCCAAACTGTCGGGTATACCGTAGAAAAAGTTTTTTATTAAAATCATATTGTAAACACTAAATAAGCCTATAACAACTACGCTTGCCAGACTGTTCATCAGCCCGTAACTTTTTATCATCAAATAGGTCGGAATAGTTCCGCCGCCAAAATACATAGTGAAAACAGTCATATTATTGATTATTTTACTCATAAAGAAAGGCTTTCTTGACAGAGCATATGCCATCATACATTCGATAAGCACCGCCAAAGGCAATCTGAACAACATTATTGTAAGCGTTGATTTATAGCCATAAAAAAACTTACTGTCAGAAAGAATTTCCTCATAAGCAACCAAAATTGGTTTTGATACCCATAACGCAAAAGGTTTTCTCATATATTCTGCCTGTGACATAAAGGATACTAAAATTGAATTGTAAAACGGATAAAAAATCAGCAATCCCCAGGCAACTAAAATTGTAACCAGCACTATGTCTCCAACTGTATACTTTTTCTTCATTTATTTTTCCTCCCTAATCCAATATGCCGGTGCCTTCCATTTTTTTCGAAAGCTTATTGACTAATATAACCATCGTAAAACCAATTACAGACTTAAACAATCCTACCGCAGTACTGTAAGAAAAGTCAGGCGTCTGCTGGAATGTGATTCTGTAAACGTATGTATCCAAAATATCAATAGTTGACTGAACAACTGTATTAGACATATTAAATATCTGGTCAAAGCCGGCATTTAATACCTGACCTACACGCATAGTCAGCATAACCAGAATCGTGCCTCTGATACACGGAAGTGTTACATGCCAGATTTTACCCCATCTGCCGGCTCCATCAAGTTCAGCCGCTTCATAAAGTTCTGAGTTAATACCTGTGATAGCTGCAAGATAAATAATGCTCTTCCAACCTGATTCCTTCCAGATATCTGTAATATATAAAATAGGAGTAATAAGTTTTTTATCTCCTAAAAAGACCTTGCGTTCTCCGCCAAAAGCAGCAACCATACTGTTAACCGGACCGGTATAATCAAGAAAATTAAAAATTACCCCCGACACAATGACCCATGATAAGAAATGGGGAAATGTGTAAATCGTCTGCAGCGTCTTTTTAAGATGACGTTGCTTTAATTCGTTAAACGCTATTGCAATAATAATTGCAAACGGAAAGGTAAAAATAATTCTACCAAAGCTTATTAAAATAGTATTTAAAAGCACGTGACGAAAATATGGGTCGGTAAACATATTTTTAAAATGCTTAAGACCAATCCACTCACTGCCCATTATACCCAGTTTAGGATTATAATCTTTAAATGCAAGTAAAATACCGTACATAGCTCGATAGCTAATCATAACAAGATAGATTATTGCCGGCAGCATCAGTAAATACAAATACCGATTCTGCACCATTGATTTAACCCATTCCCTCCTAAGCAGGCTTTTTGATTTCTTTTGTTTTGCCATACTTGTTTTCATTAAAGTACACCTCTTTCTAGTTTATACAATAATGATAGCATAAAACATTTAGCCGCAAAATGTAAAATCCTACAGATTTTCCAAACGATTCTACAAACATCAGCTTTTGGAATGTACATTTATATTTGTTTTGTGGTACAATAATAATGATTTAGTATGTGCATAAAATATACATCAGAAAAATATTGAAGGAGGAGATAATATATGTTTAAGGCCTTCATCGTTGATGATGACAAATACTCTGCTGAAGCCACCTATCGGATGTTTCCGTGGGAAGAATTAAATATAACCCGGGTAGATAAAATTTATAATCCTGTCGGGCTTACAGAACGAATTTTAAACGAAAAGCCTCACGTTGTATTTATCGACATTGAAATGGGTGCAGTATCAGGATTAGATATAATTCAAAAATGTAATGAACATAATTCTACCTCTTTATTTGTTATTATCAGCGGTCACGATAATTTTAATTATGCACATACAGCAGTAAATTTAGGAGCAATATATTATCTTTTAAAACCGATTGATTTAGCTGATGTTGAAAATGTAACCAACAAGCTCAAAAAGCTATTAACAAATGATGATATAGCGATTTTAGAACATGAACCGCCGAAGGATTTATGGGATAAAATTGTTGATTTTATTAAGAAAAATTATATGAAAAAAATTCAGGCACAGGATATATGCTCTGAGCTTTATATATCCTCTACAACCTTTTATAATGCATTTAAAGCAAATTCGGGCGAAACCTTTATTGAATATTTAACTCACTACAGATTAGAAAAAGCTATGCTGTTGTTACGTTCTTCTTCTAAATCTATCCACGAGGTTGCCGAGGCAGTAGGAATAAAAGACCACTATTATTTTAGCAAGATTTTTAAAAAATACACCGGTATGACCGCCTTGGAATATAAAAATAAGGAGGCGACAAAGTCAGATGCTGCGCAAATTTAAAATTAAATCTCAAATTATATTTTTGACCGCTCTTATTTTAGGAATAATTATTATGCTGCAAATTCTCTTATACTCTATTTTGCAGCACGAAAACACCCGTACTGTAAATTCTATTTTTAATTCCGTTACACAAAATACCGTATCACAAATTGAAAGCCTTAATAACAACATTGCAGAGATTTCTTCTCTTTTAGCGGTTCACAATACTATACAGGAAACTCTTTACGAACACACTCACCTCGAAATTGTACGAAATATGAACAATATTCAAAAACTGCTGTCAGAATACCGAACCCGCAATAAAAATATTGCTTTTTTAGGTCTGATTAAAGAGCACTCTTTATTTATGTCTGACGAAGATATTTACTTATATGATGAAGTTCGAAACATAATAGCTGAATTGTCAGAGCCTAAAAATTCAACCGCTATCTACACACCATCCTTTATTTACGAAGACCAAATTTATTTTGCTTGTATTACCCCTGTTTTTCCTACAAACGTTTTGAACTACACACCGCATCATACGGGCAATTTTGTCGTTTGCATATACGAAATGAACAGCATTAGCTATGCCGCTTACGACTTTATTGACAATAATCAGATTGGCCTGGTCATAACCGACATCGATAATAACATTATGCTATCGGCAAACATCGACGAACATAACACAAAATTTATGCAGATTGAAAAGTCTAAAAATATTCTTTATAAAACGCTGCCTTTAAAAAAACTTCCCTGGAACGTTACTGTATTTATGCCAAGCAATAATGTTGTAAATCTATCTTATCTATCCAGAATTTTTATTGCGGTTATGATTCTTACAACATTTGTAATGCTTGTACTTATGTTTAAACTGTTAAACGATATTATTATTAAAAAAATTGTACTTTTAAAGGACAAGGTAAAAAAAATATCAGACAGCGATACATCATACAGAATTACTTATGACTATGAAGACGAGCTTCGTGAAATTGTAACTGTTATAAATAGGGTGTTAGAATCAATACACGAATTAAATGAAGATAAGCTTGAATCTTTAAGCAGTCTTTATGAAAGTCAGCTTTTACAAAAAGAAACACAGATATTTTACTTGCACGGTCAGGTTTCACCGCATTTTTTGTATAACTCGCTATCACACATTCAGGGTATTGCATTTCAGTATAACGCTACAGAAATTGTGCATATTACCTCGTCACTTGCCAAGGTGTTCCGTTATTTTTCAAATAACATATACCTGTCTACAATACGGCAGGATTTAGATTGTGCCATAGAATATTTTAACGTTATAAATATGAGAAGGGAAAACCCGATTAATCTAATAAACACCGTTCACGAAAGTCTTATGAGCATCAGATGTCTTAAAATGATTTATCAGCCAATTTTAGAAAATGTATTAAAGCACGCTTTTGACCTTGATGAAGTCGGAACAGTAACTATTTCTTCAATACCTGACGACAAAAAAGCAATTATTGAAATTAAAGATAACGGACGAGGAATGTCACCGGATGTTCTTAACGAATTAAATGTTCATCTTTCAGAAAGTGAATTAAGTCAGGTAAACACCAACGAACACATAGGTATTTTAAACGTAAATATGAGATTAAAGCTTTACTATAATAAAGACTGTGGCATTGAAATAGAATCACAGAAAAATCAAGGAACCGCGATTCGAATCATTTTCGAAAAAGAAACTCCGCCGGAATCATCGCAGATACAGATAAAATAGTATTAAATAACAAATAAAGCCTCACTTAAAAAGCGAGGCTTTATTTGTTTTATATTCAGAATGTTACCAAATCCTTAATATCAACAGGTCTGCCTGTTGCGATTGATTTATTAGCCGCAATACCGGTTAAAATGCTCATAGCACCGGCGACGTGCGATGCCGCTCTTTCTAACGGGTCAGGCTCAGGAGTACC
>JAFYXI010000005.1 GCA_017546245.1 Clostridia bacterium
ACTGTCTTTATCATAAAAAATCCCTTTCAAAATAGCGGATTTATGAATAAAGTCGCTGAAGAAATCCCCAGCGACCATTTTTTCATAAATCAAATTATGCAGACAATACCTTTCTGCCTTTGAGTCTTCTTCTCGCCAATACCTTACGGCCGGAACGAGTACTCATTCGATTTCTAAAACCGTGGTCTTTTTTTCTTTTACGTTTATTCGGCTGATATGTTCTAAGCAAATGCTCCACCTCCCATTACGAACTTGACAAAAACGAAAGTATACCACTTTACTGTTTATCATACACTCTAGATATTATATAATGCTGAGTGCAACTTGTCAATACTTTTTTCTTCTTATTATGAATAAAATTTAAATTTGTACAAAAAAAGTGTTCCATTTACATAAGATTTATGGTAGAATAAACTTTGTATTATAAAAAAATTTAACAATTACATATATTTTAGGAGGCAATTATGAAAATCGATTTATTATGTCCTGCTGAAAGCAGAGGCGTAACCGTAAAAACAAACAGTTCGACAGGCGAGCCTTATGCGCTTTTTCGTCTGTTCAATTTAAGTGATAAGGTTATTGACAGTATTAAATTTACCGCTCGCGCATATGATGCATACGGCAAAGAGCTTGGTTCAATTCCGATAGAGCTTAATGAGCTTGACGGTCAGCCTAAAAGTCCGTTTGCAGTAAACAAGGGTGTATCGCTTGCCGAAATTTCGGAGGCAAGACACGTTGTCGCAGATATTAACGAGGTTATTTTTGCTGATGGCGAGGTCTATACAGTAACCGAGAGCAATATGACTGAAGTAAACTATATTCAGCCTGACTATGAAGAGGTTACACGTTTAAAAAGTGTTGCAGGCTCTGATGCGGCTTGCTATGCTCAGGATCCGGGTCCGTATTGGCTTTGTGTTTGCTCACGTCCCAACAAGCAGGAGGATGCAGCGTGTATACGTTGCGGCAGAGAGAAGCAGACTGTTTTAAACAAGTTTTCTTCTCACGATAAAATAAACAAGGCAATAGAAGAAAAACGCTTAGAAGAAGAAAGAGCAGAGCTTGAGCGTTTGGCAGAAATTGAACGCGAAAAAGAGCTTAAAAGAAAGAAAAATACAAAAATTGCGGCAATATCGGCTATTTGTGTTGCGGCAGCAGCTGTTTTGGCTATTGTGGTTTGGCTGGTTTACGGCTTTGCAGTTACAAAAATTGCAGATTCTAAGGCAGCTGAGGGAAATTATATCGAAGCATATGAAATGTATCGCAGCGTAAACAGCAAAAACATAGGCAATGCGTCTGAAAAGGCTAAGGGCAACAGCTTTGCCAATATGATTCAGTCAGGAATTTTAACTGCCGATGAAGAAAATCTTTATTATATAAACGGCAATATGAATATCGTTAAAGAAAATAAAGCAAGCGGCGAAAAAACCATGCTTGGCGAAAGTCAGGGTGTAAGCCTCAGCATTTCGGGCGAATGGCTTTATTATGTTGATGCAATGGCAGGCGAGCTTTGCCGCATTAAAACAGACGGCTCTATAACCGAAGCGGTTATAGATTCTGCTCCGATGTTCTACACCACAATCGGAAACGATTTATATTATATAGCAGAGGATACCGAAAGTACACAGGTTACTGCGCAGAATCAGCAGGCGCAGCAGCAGACATCAGTTGCTCTGTTCTTAATGGATACCCAGAGCAAAAAGAGCAAGAAAATATCAGATGCATCAATTTATGCGCTTGAATTTTATAAAGGAAAGATTTACTATATTGATTCTTCGGACAATCACAAGCTTTATGTGATGAATGCAGACGGAAAGAATGTACGTCTTTTAGTTGATGCTCCTATGTACGGATTTGCAATTTGTAATGATAAAATTTATTATTCAAACGGAACAATGCCAAATGAACAGGCAACGATGCCGAATTTAACCTTAGAATCGGTAACGCTTGACGGAAAAACAACCGAAACTGTGGTAAGCGACAAAAAAGTAAGTCTTATTTCATCGGACAGCGGTAAAATTTATTTTACAACCTATGATGACGGAGAGCTTTATCAGTTAGATGCTGAAACAAAGGCAGTTTCTCCGACGTCGGTAGCTGATTTTAATGTGTTTAACATCGCAGACGGCTATATTAACTATATGTCACTTGAGGGCGAATTGTTTAAGGTTAAGACCGACGGCAGCGCACCTGAGAGTATCGGCTCGTTAAATCCGATGGGTTGATTTTAATAAAGAAGAAATTGGGACTGCGGTCAAATCCGCAGTCCTGTTTTAAAAGAGGTGATGCTTATGGATAAAAAAGTCTTGATGCTGATAGAAAAGCTTGAAAAAGAACATAGTTTATCGCTTTCTGACTATAAATATTTAATCGAAAATCTTACTGATGAGGTTATCGCCCTTTTGGCAGAAAAAGCTGTAGCTGCGCGTAAAAAGATATATAAAAATTGCGTGTATATCAGAGGACTGATTGAAATAAGCAACATCTGTAAAAACGACTGCTATTATTGCGGAATACGCAGAAGCAACACCGATTGCAACAGATACCGATTAACTGCTGATGAGATTTTGTCGTGCTGCAAGACAGGATACGGGCTGGGATTTCGCACTTTTGTTCTTCAGGGTGGCGAGGATAAGTATTTTTCAGATGATATAATGTGTGATATAATTTCAAAAATTAAAGAAAACTATCCCGACTGTGCCGTTACACTCTCGCTTGGCGAACGCAGCAAAGAAAGCTATCAAAGACTGTATGATGCAGGCGCAGACCGCTATCTGTTAAGACACGAAACAGCAGATAATAAGCACTACGGGTTTTTGCATCCTGATGAAATGTCTTTTGAAAACCGAATGGATTGCCTTAAAAATCTTAAAGAGATTGGCTATCAGGTGGGATGCGGATTTATGGTGGGTTCGCCTGCCCAGAGGCCGGAGCATTTGGCAAAGGATTTAAAATTTATTGAAGAGTTTAAGCCCGATATGTGCGGAATAGGTCCGTTTGTGCCGCATCGCACAACTAAGTTTGCAGATGAAAAAACAGGCAGCGCAGAGCTTACCTGTGCAATGTTGTCGATAATAAGACTTATTTCGCCGAACATCCTGCTTCCGTCAACTACTGCGCTCGGAACAATCCTGCCCGATGGCAGAGAAAGAGGAATTTTAGCAGGTGCAAATGTTGTAATGCCAAATCTTTCGCCCGAATCGGTCAGAAAAAAATATGAGCTTTATAATAATAAAGCATATGATGGCGCAGAGGCGGCAGAACAAAAAGAGGAGCTTGCAAGAAGAATGAAAGCTATTGGCTATGAGGTAGTAACCGACAGAGGTGATATAAAAAAAGGACAGTAAAAACAAATGCTTTTACTGTCCTTTTTTATTAGTTATTATCATCAATTTTTAAATTATAAATGCGGTTTATGTTTTCGCAGCCTGTTACTCCTATATATACATTTTCAGGCAGATTTTCTATTCTTAAATAAATATCTTTATCACCTATAACAACGCGTGCACCTTTTTCTAAAATTTCGATATAAATTTCGTGCTTTTCATTACATGCTAAAGAAAAGTCAACAGACAACATTTTTTCCCATTTGAGCTCGCTGTCTTTTATAAAAAGATCCCAAACGTTAAGTCCCTTATCCCATAATACAAATTCATAACAAGCATCATATCTTAAATCGCCGTTTTCGTCTTTTTTTAATTTGTCGGTTAAGGTTATAAGCGGTGCGCCGTATTTTTCAAAAGAACAAGTCGCCCAAAGCTTTGTGCCTGCACCAAATTTTTCTTTGGTCATAATGGTTGTATAGTCAAACCCATCGCTCATTCGGGGATTTCTGCCGTTTGATATACAATCTTCTTCCTGTACGAATTTGGGAGTAAAAGGAAAGCGAGTTGTATATGCATATTCAAAATAATTTTCCCAGTTTCCTTTTGTAAATTCAATATTTTTCATTTTGCTGCTCCTTGATTACAAATTTATAGCCGAATTCTTTTTTCTGTCGTGAATAATAGTGCCTACTATTGTAAATGTCAACTGCGGTATGTGTGTAAGCAACACGCTGTATGATTTAGAAAGAATGTCATAAATGCACCATAAAATCATATTAACAGTTGTCCAGAAACGGTATTTTGCCCCGTTTTTCTGTCCGATGCACAAAATGAATGTGAGCGATGCCACAATAACCAAAATACCCAAAGCAGAAATTCCTTTTGCAACCCATATGTTAAGAACAATAATTGCCAAAGCATAAGTTGCAATTAACCATTTAGGAAGAGGTTTGTTTTTTGATTCAAAGAAATAGTTTATTAAGGTCTGCAAGCCGCCTAAATAGCAGGCTGCCGCGCCGTTTATTCCGCTGCCGCCGACTAAATAGCTTGTTGCAACCAAAACGTTTCCGCAAAAAACGAAAAACAAAATAAGCTTCATATTTTTGCCTTTAATAAGCGAAGCGCAAATCATTGAGAGTAAACCCAATATACTTAAAATATAAGATAAAACTAACATAATATCTCCTTTCAAAATTAAAAATTATTTCGCACTTTCTAAAAGCTTTTCTAAATCTGCTTTTTCAAGAGTATATACCTCGGGACAGAACTGACAGGTAAGCTCGGCTTTTCCGTCTGTGTTTATAATATCTTCAAGCTCGGTTTTGCCAAGACTTATTAAAGCGCGTTTAATTTTATCCATCGAGCAGTCGCAGCGATATTCATAATCTGCGCTGTCTAAGAACTGAAACTCAAAGCCGTTTAAAAGCTTTGCAATAATATCTTCTGCGGTCATACCGTCTTCCATCATCTGTGTTACAGAGGTGATTTTAGAAATGTTTTCTTCAACGCATGCAATATCTTCTTCCATAGCGGCAGGCATAAGCTGAACCATAAATCCGCCCGAACGCTTAACGCTGTAATCACGGTCAACCAAAACGCCCAGACCGACAGCGGTAGGTGTCTGCTCGGAGGTTGCAAAATAATATGTAAAATCTTCGGCTATCTCACCCGATACTATCGGAATCTGACCGGTATAAGGCTCTTTTAAGCCGAGGTCTTTTGATACGCTTATCATTCCTTTGCCTATTGCACCCGAAACGTCGAGCTTTCCGTTTGCTTTTTTGGCAATGTCAACGGCAGGATTCTGAACGTATCCTTTAACCATGCCGTTACCGTCGGCGACTGCCAAAACAGAGCCAAGCGGACCGTCGCCTTTTATAAGCAGGGTGACGCTGTTATCAGGAGATTTTAACTGGCTGCCCATAATTGCCGCCATAGACAAGGTTCTGCCCAGTGCCGCTGTTGCAACGGGACTTGTATGATGAATGCTCTGAGCTTTTTCGGCAATGTCGGTTGTATCTGCAAAGGTTACACGAACAACTCCCCATTCATCGATAGCACGGATAATCTTTCCCATCTTTTGTTCTTTCCTTTCGAAATATATTTATATCAGATATGTAAAAAGCCCTATCGGTTGATAGGGCTTTTTAAGTATTGGTTAAAACGTAATTTTAAAGTTATATATAACCCTAAATCAGCTAACTCTTATACTCTTTCAACATTAGCTGCCTGCGGGCCTTTTGCTCCCTCAACAACCTCGAACTGAACTTCCATTC
>JAFYXI010000027.1 GCA_017546245.1 Clostridia bacterium
CACTCTTTATACACATTTTAGTCATAATTATTGTGTAAAATAAAAACTGTCGAAACATTAATTCGACACAGAGCTATTTCTCTAATTTTCATAATAATCCCCCGAGGGACTGCAGAGTAATTTGCAGTCCCTCACCCTTTTTAGTGCAAAGGGAATGCAAACAACATAGTCCGGACCGCAAAAAGGGACTGTCTCATCAAACACAGTTTTGAATAAACATACAAATTTTGTAGGGGCGGATGCCCACATCCGACCGTTTTTTCGGGTCGATGTAGGCATCGACCTCTACATTTTGTTTAATTATTCATTTTAATGTATTAATGAGACAGTCCCTTTCGGTTTTCAATATTTACTTATTCAACATTTCCTTCGGCAAAATCAGCAAGCGGATTTAATCCGTTTAAGCTTTCCCATATAAATGCCTTATATTTAGTTGCATCTGCCTTTAATCTTGCCTCGCCTTCTATGTAGCTCTCTGTTTGTGCGTTTATATCTTTTATAATCATATCCACAAACTTGTTTTCATTATAAAAGGCAATAACCACCTTGCCCGAAACGGCACTTGATGACTCTAACTTAAAGTTATAGGCATACACATCCTCTACTTTAAATACGCCGCCGTCAAGCGGAATAATTCTTATGCTTGGCTTATTTGATACTCTGCAAATTGTAATATCGCTGTATTCGTCTTTATTCTGCTGCTTTGCAATCGCCTTAATAATGGTTCCCTCAGATACCGCAAACGGTCCGGTATATAAAATTCCGTAATTTTCGCTCGGATTTTCTGTATCAACGGTATATTTTATTGTATCATCAGAATTAAGCGAGGTTATAGTTGCAACATTATTTACTATACCGATTGTCGGCTTTTCTGACTTGCTCTGTCTGTATATGCTTATTTTGTATATGCGCTGATGTTCACCGTCTTCTGACGTTACTTTAATATAGCGCGTAACCGTTCTGCCTGCATACTTTAAAGCTACGGTTTTGTCTATTTCGTTTGTCGCTGTATCCGAATCGTACAATCCCCATTTTGCACCCGGGCTGACCTCTACATCTATGGTTATGCTGTCGTATTTGTTTGTAACCGCAAGGTCAGATATTTCGCCCATACCGAATTCATCTTTTGAATGAGTAATCTTTCCACCCGGAGGATTGTTTGTTTTAATAACATAACAATCACCGGAAAGAGTTATGCCTGTTTTTTCTTTAACTATGCTGCTTTCTATGCTTATTTCGTCATAAACGGCAACAATTTTTAAATAGTATTCTGTATTTTCTTTAAGACCCGATGCGAAAATTGTATTTGTATCTGAAAAATATTTTGCCGGCATCGATACCATATCATTCTGCGTTAATCCGTAGTACAGATAAAAAGAGGGGTTACCCACAATTTTTGTATCTACCTCAAAGGTAAGACTTCCGCCGACAGTCTGCACAACCGTAAGCTTGCCCAGACTATCCGGAATATCTCTGTTAATTTTTAGTGTATATATCTTTTCGCGACCGCTTTCGGCAATTACTTTAACATAGCCGGTATTTTCACCTTTTTTAAGCGAAAACGCAGTTCCCTCGTTAATACATTCGTATTCGGAATACAATTTATATGTCGCATTTTCAGAAACAGTAACCTGCGGAACAAAAATTCTGCCATAATACTTTCCGCTTATTAAATTTTCCTCTTTTGTCATTTCTTCTAAATTTTTTACCGAAAGCTCTGCTAAGTCACACAGCTTCGTTACTGTTACGGTTACATTATCTGTTATGCTCTCGCCAGTCCACTTTGCGCCATTTACAGTAAAGGTGTAAATGTAATTTTGGGGAGCTTTGGGCAAGGTTACCCTCGAAAGATATGCCGCTTTTTCAGTACCAACATAATCGCCCTTATATGTTACTGTGTAAATTATGGGTGATTTTGTTACGGTAACCGTTACATCACCTGTTATGCTTTCGCTTGTAAACTCTTTGCCGTTTGCGGTGAATGTATAGGTGTAGCCATAAGGAGCAGTGGGAAGTATTACACTTGTAAGATATGCCGCTTTTTCAGCACCAACATAATCGCCATTGTATGTTACTGTGTAAATTATAGGTGTTTTCGTTACTGTTACAGTTACGTCCTCTGTTATACTTTCGCCTGTAAACTCCTTGCCGTCTGCGGTGAATGTATAGGTGTAACCATATGGTGCTTCGGGAAGAACTATATTTGAAAAAGCCTTTACAATCAGATTTTCCTCATAATCGCCTACATATGTTACATTATATACTGCTGTTTTCGTTATTGTAACGACTGCATCCTCAAAAACATTTTCACCTTTCCATTCCTGACCATTGACCGAATATTCATAAACATAACCTTCCGGAGCAGTTAAAAGTTTTGCAGACTGCGATTCTAAAATATATTCCTTTGAAAAAATATCACCGTCAAGAATATATGTAATTATGTAGTCATACAATATTACTTCAGTTGTGCTTTCAAAGCCATAGTCCCAAGTTGCCGAAGCAGGCTTATAAACTGTCTGTAGATTATTGCAATAATAAAATGCATCATCGCCGATTGTATTTACGCTGTCAGGAATTGTTATGCTTGTTAAGCTTGCACAATTAAAAAAAACACCATCAGCGATTGTAGTTACACTATCAGGAATTGTTATATCTTTTAATCTTACACAATTACCAAACGCATTGTCTTCAATTATTTCAACACTGTCAGGAATACTTAAAGCTGTTATACCGGTAAAACAGTATAGTGCTCCTCGTTTAATTGTTTTTACACCGTTGGGAACAGATATTTCTTTTACAATTTCTCCATTAATATAAAATTCTCCATTAGCTGATATATTAGTTGCTGTATTAAATGGACACGAATAACTGTTGCCAAAACTAATATTAAACCATGCAGAAAGATCCGTTATATGCAAACTTTCAATCTCATCACAAGCATAAAATGCATATGCCCCTATAGCTGTTACTGTCGCAGGTATACTTATGCTTGTTATATCTCTGCAATTATAAAATGCATAATTTCCTATAGTTTTCACACCATAAGGAATTATTAGATTTTCTATTTTTTCATTATTAATGTATAAATTACCGCCGTTTGGATTGCAAAAAGGATGTGCATTATCATCAAAAACAATTGCACACCAAGCCGCCATATCCGTTATATTTACTCTATTTAAATTACTGCAACCATAAAAGGCATTGCTGCCAATCTCTTTAATACTTGAAGGTATGCTTATACTTTTTAGATTAGGGCAGCTTGCGAATGTGCTATTGTTAATTCTTGTTACGCCATAGGGTATGCTGATGCTTGTCAACTTAGTACAACCTAAAAATGCACCATCGTAAATGGTTGCAATATTGCCGGGCAAACTAATTGTTTCTAAATCTACACAGTATTGAAACGAAGATGCACCTATTTCAATTACACTATAAGGTATGCTGATACTCTTCAAATTACCGCAACCATAAAACGCATAATCACCAATAATCGTTACACCATCAGGAATTATTATACTCGTTAAATTGCCGCAATCATAAAACGCGTAATTAGCAATATGAGTAACAGGATAACCACCTAATTTGCTCGGTATAGTAATATTGTCCGATATAGATGTATCAACATCAAGAATCGTTGCCTCGTTATTAGACACAGTATATGTATAATAACCCTCCGTTGCCGCCTCTGCATCAATTGCATTAACAGCCGCAAGTGAAGCAACTGCCGTTATCGCACAGAACAAAAACATAAAAATTTTCTTTTTCAATTGTATCTCTCCTTAGAAAGTCCGACTAAACAGCTATGCGGTGCGTCGAAAACCGACACACCGCTTATTTTTATTCCTCATCCGATACTACTTCGTATTCCTCATCAAATTCATCATCTTCAAATTTTTCGCCGCAACGGCTGCAGAATTTTGCTTCTTCGTCTATCGAACTGTTGCAATTAGGGCAAATCTTTTGCTTTTTTAAAGATGCAAGCTTTGCTTCTTGTGCATCTAGCACCTCTTTTAATTCGTCAATCTGCATAATAATATCTTCTGTCTGCGCTAAATCTGCGCTTTCGCCCTTTTGCTCTTTATAAAATATTTCGCCCAACTGTCTGAACTTTAATTTAATCTCGCTTTTGGTATCGGCAATTGCAAGCTTAAGCTTGGTAAGCTCTACAACCTCGCCCGATTTTTTTACTGCTCCGCCGAACGTTTTTTTAATATCAGAAAAAAATTTATCCATTTTAATTACCTCCTTATACGCTTTTATTTTAGTATAACACATTTTTCATAAATTTGACAGTATTTTTAAATATTTTTTTAAAATTGTTTTAAAAGTAACCTCTGCCACAATTCGACATATAATGAAGTGTAACAAAAAATTTATAAAAACGGAGGTTTTACCTATGTTCAATTGTTTTTCATGCTGCGGCAATTCTAACGGCTGCAGTGCTTTAAGTGCGAACGAAGTGCGTGAAGCAATTCGTACCGCTGAATATGCCGCTAAAGCTGCTGCTCAGGCTGCTTGCGAGGCAGAAGCGGCTGCAGAAAGTGCAGCTCGCGTAGTAAAAAATGCTGACTCTGCCGTATGTGCCGCAGAAGCTGCCGCTAAAAAAGCAGCTCAATGTGCTGCCGCTGCAGAAGCCGCACGCGACCGTGTGTGCTATATGCTTCGTCAGATGAACGACAACGGCTATAACGGCTCAGGCTCAGATTGCGGTTGCGAACACGAGCATCGTGATTCTGACTGCGACTGCGATTATCGTTATTAATATTGTAGGGGCGGGGGTTCTATCCCCGCCCGTTTTTTGCGGTCTGACCTTTTTTGCGGTCTGAACTTTTTTTACATCCCGTTTGTTCATAAATTGTTAATTTGACTTTTTACCTATTTGTGCTAAAATATATTTAGCACTCTAATTATGCGAGTGCTAACGAGAATTTTACTCAGGAGGCTGACCTAAAATGGCAAAAAAACAATTTAAGTCCGAATCCAAACGTCTTTTGGATTTAATGATTAACTCAATCTATACTCACAAAGAGATTTTTTTGCGTGAGCTTATCTCAAACGCAAGCGATGCAATTGACAAATTATATTACCGCGCGCTTACCGACGATAATCTGACCTTTAACCGCGAAGATTATTATATAAGAATCGACACAGACAAAGATGCACGCACCATAACCATAACCGACACAGGTATTGGTATGAGCACAGACGAGCTTGAAACAAACTTAGGAACAATCGCAAAAAGCGGCTCTTTAGACTTTAAAAAGCAGCACGAAATAAGCGAAGATGCCGATATTATCGGTCAGTTTGGCGTTGGCTTTTATTCTGCTTTTATGATTGCAGATACCGTTATCGTTAAAAGCCGCAAGCTTGGCGAAGACAGCGCAAACAAGTGGGAATCATCCGGAGCAGACGGATACACAATCGAGCCTTGCGAAAAAGATTCCGTCGGTACACAAATTATTTTAAAGCTTAAAGATAACACAGAAGACGAAAACTACGATGAATTTTTAGAAGAATTCCGTTTAAGAGGAATTATCAAAAAATATTCAGATTATATTCGTTACCCGATTAAAATGCTCGTAACCAAAAGCAGACCGAAGCCAAAGACTGACGAAAATGCGCAGACCGAATATGAAACGTATAAAGAGGACGAAACCTTAAACTCAATGATTCCGATCTGGCGCAAGAATAAATCAGAGCTTACCGCCGAAGAATACAACAGCTTTTACAAAGAAAAGTTTTATGATTTTGAAGACCCTATTTTAACAATTCATACCAGCGCAGACGGTGTTACAAGCTATAAGGCACTTTTATATGTTCCTGCACACGCACCGTTTGACTATTATACCAAAGAATACGAAAAAGGTCTGCAGCTTTATGCAAACGGCGTTATGATTATGGACAAATGTGCCGACCTGTTGCCCGATTGCTTCGGCTTTGTAAAGGGTCTTGTAGATTCTGCCGATTTATCTCTTAACATTTCAAGAGAAATTCTTCAGCACGACCGCCAGCTTAAGGTTATTGCAAATCATCTGCAGAAAAAAATTAAGAGTGAGCTTTTAAACTTGCTTAAAAACGACCGCGAAAAATACGAAAAATTCTATACAGCCTTTGCACGTCCGTTAAAATTCGGCATATACAACGAGTTTGGCAAGGATAAAGACCTTTTAAAAGATTTATTGATGTTCTGTTCATCAAAAGAGAAAAAGCTCGTAACACTTTCTGAATACGTTGAGCGTATGCCCGAGGATCAGAAATTTATATACTATGCAGGCGGCGAAAGCGTCGACAAAATAGAAAAACTGCCGCAGGCAGAGCTTGTTACAGATAAAGGATACGAAATTTTATACTTTACCGAGGATGTAGACGAATTTGCCATCCAGATTCTGCGTGAATTTGAGGGCAAAGAGTTTAAATCAATTTCTTCAAGTGACTTAGGCATTGATGACGAGGGTAAAAAAGACGAAGAGCAAAAAGAATCTGAAAACAAGGATTTATTCGTGTTTATGAAAGATACCCTGTCGGGAAAGGTTAAGGATGTAAAAGCATCAACAAGACTTAAAACTCACCCTGTTTGCTTAACAAGTGAGGGTGCTCTTTCTATCGAAATGGAAAAGGTGTTAAATGCAATGCCGACCGATAACAAGGTAAGAGCAGAACGCATTTTAGAAATAAACGTAAATCACCCTATATTTAACAAGCTGACCGATATGCTTAAAAAGGATAAGGACAAGCTGAAAAAATATACCGAGGTATTATACGGCGGAGCACTTTTAATTGAAGGTCTTTCGGTAGATGACCCTGTTGAATTTTCGAACAATATATGCGATTTGATAGATTAATAAAAACGGAGGATGCAGTTCTATTTAGAACTGCATCCTCTTTTTATAACTAAAATCCCCTTAAAGTATTCACTTTCGTTCTCTTTGATATATATTCCCTCTTCATTTGAATAAAAAACAGCATCTGTTCCGTCTTTTAATTTAACCTTTAATGTCAAGCCTTTTATTTTTTTACAAGCCTGACGTCTTCTTTTAAAAATGGTCTGAAACAAAAGAACGGCGCAGCATAAAAACAGCAAAATTCCTGCTGCAATTAAAAGTATACCGCATTTAATTAAATTCATAACTTGCGCTCCTTTAATTACGACCTATAATTATAATATCTCATTTTGTGATAAATGTCAATATCTCGATTTGAGATAACATATAATAATCTCATAAAACGTAAAGGATTGATATAATGAGATTAAAAGACCTTCGCGAAGATATGGATATAACTCAAAAAGCACTTGCAGATTTTCTGCACATACGGCAAAATACCTATTCGCAATACGAAAACGGTCAAAGGCAGTTACCGATTGAAATACTTATCGCCCTTTCTAAATATTATAATGTGTCAACCGATTATATTTTGGGTCTTACAAATATAAAAAAGGCATATCCGAAAGAATAGCCGTAATATTCAACTTAAAAACCACATATAATTTACTGTCGTCGGACAAGCGGCGACAGTATTTTTTATCGGAGGATTTAAAATGTTTAAACGACTTATATTTTTAACCATAGTTACAGCAATCTTTGTTGCAGCATCATATGAACCGATTACGGATATGTCCGCAAAAGAAAGCGCGAGCCTTTCATTTAATGATTTATCTGAAAACTTCAGCTGGGCAAACGAAGCTGTATATGCGCTTGTAAAAAAAGGCGCAATAAGCGGAATTGAAGAGAATGTGTTTTCCCCAAAAGCACAGGTAAGCCGTGAACAGCTTGCAAAAATGCTGGTTGTTGCTTTAGATATAAAGCACGAAACATCTGCCGCTCAGACTTTTATTGACGTTCCGTCTGTGCGCTGGTCGTTTAATTATATAGAGGCTGTTAAAGACATTTTTCCAAAAAGAGCCGACAGTGCAATCAACGAATTTTTGCCCGAGCAATCTGTCACACGCGAAGAGCTTGCCGCCATTGTCGTAAACGCTCTTAATCTGCCTATTAATTCTGACAGTTCTTTGCTTTCAGAATATGCAGATTTTAAAGATACCGCACCTGACTTATCCGCTCATCTTATAACAGCCGTAACCAATAATATAATAAGCGGCTCTGATAATCTTTTGCGGCCTAAGTCAACCGTCAACCGGGCAGAAGCATCCGTCATTATTTATCGTGCAATGAATATTAAAAACGGAAGGCCTGCGCAAAATTCAGGCAAGACTAATATTGAGGGCGAAAGCACCGTTACATTAGAACAGGCAAAAGCGTGGGCACAATCTAAAGATGCGCATGAGCGGTTTATAAATATAGCAGATATATACTGGAAATACGGCGAAAAAACGGGGATACGCCCCGAGGTTTTATATGCTCAGGCAGCAAAAGAAACAAATTACGGTAAATACACGGGCAATGTTGTTCCCGAGCAAAACAACTGGGCAGGAATAAAAACCAAAAGTGCAAGCGGTGACAAAACCGAGGATCACGAAAGCTTTGCAACAGCCGACGACGGTGTACGCGCACATTTTAATCATATGGCGGCATACTTAGGGGCAAACACTAGCGGACAAACTCACGACCGATATGAAGTGGTTATGACTGCCGCCTGGGCAGGCAGTATTAAATATGTAGAAGAGCTTGGCGGACATTGGGCACCTGCGTTATCTTACGGATATGATATAGTTGAAAAGTATCTTGAACCGATGGAAATGACAACAACATAAAACAATGATGAGGCAGTTCAATCTGAACTGCCTCATTATTATATCTAAAATTATTCGCTTATCTTTTCTTTCTTTTTCATTGCAATTCCAAATAAAATAAACAATGCTGCAAAGATAAATGATAGCACACTCCATATCATCAAATCCGTAAAGCTGCCCACATTACAAATTCCTACAAGTCCGCCAAAAGCATAAAAGCATCCGGCGGTAATCGTTGCCCCCTTACTGTTTTTTCCGGCAACTGCAACGATTCCGGCAATAAGCATACAAATCGCAAGGAAAAATCCCGATGTGCCGCTTACCTCACCGTTTTCTGCCAAAGCATTTCCCACACCTGCTGCACATGATTGAAAAGTGATTAAAATAAACAACACCATACTCACTATACCAATAATTAATTTTGTAGTTTTCATAATTTAACCTCCAAATTTACCACTCTAAAATTATTTTGCAATCTGAATCCATAAACATATTGTCATAAAATTCAAGCTCAACATAGTTTTTTTCCGAATCTAATCCATATGCCATTTTAGCTGACGTTTTTCTGCCTGCTGATATTGAACCGGGATATTCGCTTAATACAACAGGATAAGTATCCATTAAATAGTTTTCTTTGTCATATGCTTTAAAATTAGTGCTGCCTATATAAAGCTCATCTGGCAAAGACACATTTTCATAGCTATACGAAATCACAATAACCCTATCAGGCTTTTTTTCTGCAAATTGATTTCTTTCGCTCGTTTCTTCAACTCCGGTTACAATCAATTTATATTCGCCATTATTTTTAGTCAAAGTTATTTCGTCTCCGATTTTATAGCTATTTACCTTTTCTTCTGCAACTGGTGTTTTTTCTGTTTGCGCATCACTATTTGCTGCATTTGATTCGCAAGCTGATGCGTATACTATAAAACACAGTAGAGCGAAAATTGCCAAAAATCTCTTCATTTTTTCACCCCCTCATAAAATATATAAGTTTTAGCTATAATAAATATAGTTTCAAACTGTATTTATTATAACATACACCTCTATAAAAAACAAGTACAAATTATATAATTTGTTAAAAGGAGTGTTTGTATGAACAGAATAAAGCAATTACGAGAAGAAATAGGTATGACGCAAGTCAGATTAAGCATTGAGCTTGAAGTGGCACAAGAAACAATAAGTGCATATGAGCATGGCAAGCATTATCCCAGTCTTGCCTCGTTAATTAAAATGACAGAAATATTTAATGCAGGAATTGATTATATAATGGGACTTTCTGACGTGCGCAATCCTATAAAAAACCTAAGTGACGACGAGCAGCTTGCACTAAATTTTTATAAGTCGTTATCTAATACAAAAAAAGAGCTTGTTATAGCTTATATGCAGGGACTTGCCGATGCACAAAAAAGCGAGTTGCAATAAACTTTGCAACTCGCTTTTTATTATTCCTGCTGACCTTTTAACATCTCACTTTGATGCGTAGTTACCAACGCATCAATAAGCTCGTTTAAGTCACCATTTAAAATACTTTCAAGTCTGTGAAGTGTAAGACCGATTCTGTGGTCAGTTACACGTCCCTGAGGGAAGTTATAGGTACGGATACGTTCGCTTCTGTCACCTGTTCCTACCTGACTCTTTCTTTCCTGTGCAATTTCTTCGTGTTGTTGACTCTGCAAAAGCTCATAAAGACGGGAACGTAAAATTTTCATACCCTTTTCTTTATTTTTAAGCTGAGATTTTTCATCCTGGCACGAAACAACCAAGCCCGTAGGCAAATGAGTAATTCTTACTGCCGAGTCGGTTGTGTTAACGCACTGTCCGCCGGGACCGCCGGCACGAAAAACATCTATTCTTAAATCGTTCTGGTTAATTTCAACCTCTACCTCTTCAACCTCGGGTAAAACTGCAACCGTTACAGTAGAGGTATGTATTCTGCCGCCCGACTCGGTTGACGGAATACGCTGAACACGGTGAACACCGCTTTCGAATTTTAATCTTGAATACGCACCCTGACCCTCGATGCTGAAGGATATTTCTTTATATCCGCCAAGCTCAGTGGCATTTGAGTTCATAATGTCAACCTTCCAGCGATTAGACTCGGCATACATTGAATACATACGGAATAAGTCACCTGCAAACAATGCAGCTTCGTCACCGCCTGCACCGCCTCTGATTTCAACAATAACGTTTTTGTCATCGTTGGGATCTTTAGGAAGCAACAGAATTTTAAGCTCTTCATTAATTTTTTCAAGAGTTTTTTTGCATTCGGCTATCTCTTCTTCTGCCATTTCTCTTAATTCTTTGTCAAGCTCTGAATCAGAAAGCATAGCCTCTGAATCTTCCATATCCTGCATAAGCTTTTTATACTCGCGGTATTTTTCAACTATCGGTGTAATATCCGACTGTTCCTTACACAGTTTGCGGAATTTATCCTGGTCTGCTATAACGGCAGGGTCGCTGATTTGTTCAGACAACTCGTTATAACGCTCTTCAATAAATGATAATTTTTCAAACATATAAAATAAGCTCCTCTTTGTGATTCAATACATAATATGCTGACATTTCAACACGATATTTAATTTTATCATATACGCAAAAAAAAAGCAACGAAAACCTTAAATTTATTGCTTCAAAACTTATCAAATAAAAAAATTTCAAAAAAAACTCTTTACAACTAACAATTTTTGTAGTAATGTATATAATAGTTTTCGAAAATCTTCCTATATAATAGCAATTTTAATTTTTGAAGGAGTATTACTATGACAGAGCTTAAATACTGGCTGTGGCTTTCGCTTGCTTTATATCAAAGCGGCCGTAAAATAACCTCTTTATTAGAAAAATTTGATACACCTTCAGATATTTACAATGCCGGCAAGGCAGATTTTCGTCAGATTGAAAACATTAACAAAAAGGATATCGACAGGCTTTGTGACAAAAGTCTTGCTAAAGCAGAACAAGTTATGGAGGAATGCAGAAAAAAGGGCATAAGAATTATGACCTTTAACAGCGAGTATTATCCTAAGCTTTTGGCAAATATTTTCGATCCGCCTTATGTTTTATATGTTAAAAGCCAAAACAGAATTGATTTAAACAACGCGCTTACTGTTGCAGTAGTTGGAACAAGAACTATGAGTGATTACGGTCGGGATATGGCTGTAAAGTTAGGCCGTGACCTTGCATCGGCAGGCGTAACTGTTATAAGCGGAATGGCTCGCGGAATTGACGGTGCTGCTCTTTCGGGCGCACTTTCTGCCGGCGGAAAAACAATTGCCGTTTTGGGTTGCGGCGTGGATATTGCCTATCCTCCTGAGCACAGCGAAATGATGCAGAAAATTGCCGAAACAGGAATGGTTATTTCAGAATACCCTCCCGGCTCTGCTCCGCTTCCAAATCATTTTCCTTCACGAAATCGCATAATAAGCGGTCTTTCTTCAGGAACTGTGGTTGTTGAGTCTTCTGAATCCGGCGGTTCACTTATCACCGCAAGTCAAGCCTTAGAACAAGGCCGTGACGTTTTTGCCGTTCCCGGCAAGGCGACCGAGGCAAAATCAGACGGAACAAACGAGTTAATCCGTCAAGGTGCACACCTTGTTACATCTGCGCTCGATATTATTTCTGAATATCAGAGCGAATATGTAAATATTTTTGAAAAAGCGATGCAAACTGAACAGATAAGAATAAAAACAGAACCGGTTTGTGCGACCACCGAAAAAGTTGTCAGCAAAACACCCGTGTCTCCGCTTCCTGCGGTAGATAATAACTTATACAAGGAACTTCCTGACAACGAAAAACGTATTATAGACTGTATGTCGTTTACACCGACACACGTTGACACCCTTGCAGAAAAAACAAATCTTTCTGCAAGCGAGCTTAATTCTGCTTTAACTCTTTTAGAAATGAAAGGACTAATAAAGCAGCTTGCCGGCAGGCATTTTACATTGAAACTTTAATTTATTTTATTATACACTATCTTGTAAGGAGGATACTATGGCATCCAATTTAGTCATTGTGGAGTCGCCTGCAAAGGCGAAAACCATTAAACAATATTTAGGAAAGTCATATACCGTCATTGCATCAATGGGTCATGTTCGTGATTTGCCAAAAAGTCAGATGGGTATTGATTTAGATAATAACTTTGAGCCGAAATATATTACTATTCGCGGTAAAGGTGATTTAATATCAAAGCTTAAAAAAGAAGCAAAAACCGCCAAGAAAATTTTTCTGGCAACCGACCCTGACCGCGAGGGTGAAGCTATTTCGTGGCATTTAGCGCAGCTTTTAGATGTTGACGTAAACTCTAAATGCCGAATTGCTTTTAACGAAATAACAAAATCTGCAGTTACAGCTGCTGTAAAAGAACCTCGTCCGATAAATGCTGACTTGGTTGATGCTCAGCAGGCTCGCCGTGTGCTCGACAGAATTGTGGGATATAAAATAAGTCCTCTGCTCTGGAAAAAAGTAAAAAAAGGCTTGTCTGCAGGCAGAGTTCAGTCTGTTACAACACGTCTTATTGTTGACCGTGAGCGCGAAATTGAAAACTTTATTCCCGAAGAATTCTGGAATTTAGATGCTATCTTAAAAAAAGGCGATAAAGGCGAGAAATTTACCGCAAGCTTTTACGGCAAAGGCGGCAAAAAGAAAAAGCTGACAAGCAAGACTGATGTAGATAAGGTCTGTGAGGCAATTAATTCAGCTGATTTTATTGTTACAGATGTAAAATCAGGCGAGAAAAACCGTTATCCTGCACCGCCTTTTACTACAAGCACTCTGCAGCAGGAAGCATCAAGAAAATTAAACTTCACCGTTAAGCGCACTATGATGGCAGCTCAGCAGTTATACGAAGGTGTGTCCGTTGAAGGGCGCGGCACAGTCGGTCTTATAACTTATATGAGAACTGACTCTTTAAGAATCGCAAACGATGCTTTAGTTGATGCCCGTGATTATATCGGAACAAAATACGGAAAAGATTTTCTTCCGTCATCAGCACGCGTTTACAAAACAAAAAACAATGCTCAGGATGCACACGAAGCAATAAGACCGACTTATGTTTCGTTAACTCCTGCCGATGTTAAAGGCTCATTGAGTGCTGATATGTATAAACTCTATAAGCTAATCTGGGAGCGTTTTATCGCCTGCCAGATGGAACACGCAGTTTATGATACAACCAATGTTGATATAGACGCAAACGGCTACACATTTAAAGCAAGCGGCTCTAAGCTTAAATTTAAAGGCTTTATGGCTCTTTATGTCGAAGGCAGAGATGATGGTGCAGAAGAAAAAGATAACACTCTTCCTAAGCTCTCAGTCGGCGACAAGCTGATGGCAGAGAAAATTGAAAATGCTCAGCACTTTACCCAGCCGCCTCCGAGATATACCGAGGCAACTTTAGTTAAGGCATTAGAAGAAAAGGGCATAGGAAGACCAAGTACCTATGCGCCTACAATTACTACAATAACCGCACGCGGATATGTAGCCCGTGATAAAAAGCAGCTTACCCCTACAGAACTGGGAACAGTTGTTACTGATATTATGACCAGTCATTTTGCTGATGTAGTAGATGTAGAATTTACTGCTAATATGGAAAAGGAGCTTGATTCAATCGAAGATGGCGCAGTAGAATGGGAAAAGGTTATCGGCGGATTTTATACTCCATTTAAAGATACCCTTGCTAAAGCCGAAGCTGAGATAGGCAAAGTTAAAATTGAAGACGAGGTTTCGGACGTTAAATGCGAAAAATGCGGCAGATTAATGGTATATAAAATGGGTCGTTTCGGCAAGTTCCTAGCCTGCCCGGGATTCCCCGAATGCCGTAACGCAAAACCGATTGTTAAAGAAACAGGCGCTGCCTGCCCTGTTTGCGGTGGCAAAATTTTAGAGAAAAAATCACAGCGCGGAAAAATTTATTTTGGTTGCGAGCATAATCCCAAATGCGAATTTATGTCATGGGATGCTCCTGTTAAAGATAAAAAATGCCCCGACTGCGGTGGATTATTACTCCAGAAAAACAGCAGAAAAGGTAATTTATTAATCTGCTGGAACGAAAAATGTGGATATAAAGAAGAACTAAAGAAATAAAATAAATGGGACTGTCAAATGACAGTCCCATTTATTTTGCTCGGGCTTAACCCTTTATGCTTTTTAAACATTTTAGAAAAATTAAAAACATCTTCATATCCGACCATATATGCCGATTCGGCAACGCTATATCCTTTTTTTAAAAGCCTTTCTGCGTAATTTATCCGTGTTTTTATTAAAAAATCTTGCATCGTTAAACCATATTGCGCCTTAAACAGTCTTGATAAATACTGTCTGTTAACCCCTAACTGACCTGCTATTTCTTCTATTTTTATATGCCGCATATAATTCGAACTGATAAAATCATAGGCAAGCTGTTCGTATCTTGCCGTTTCACCCTCGTCATCAAATATATTCGATATTATCTCAAACAACTTTGAAACAACTGTCTCTTCACGCATATTATTTTTATCGCAGCTTAGTAAATCTAAAAAAGTATTTTCACGATATGGCAAAACAGGTATTTTAATATCATCTAACATTTTTGCAATTTCTCCGTTAAATCCTACCCATATATAATGCCACGGATTTGTTCTGTCTGCGGTATAAGTAGTTACCTCGTAAGGCCTTATAATAAAAATTTTGCCCGCTTTTACATCATATGTTTCGTTTTCGGCAAAAAATCTTCCGCATCCGCTGACCACATAATGTATAAGATAATATTCTCTTGTTGCAGGACCATAGCTATGATTAGGCGCACACCTTTCTGACCCCATTAAAAGCGGATTTATATCGCTAAACCGCTTGTTTCTTAAAAATATTTCTTGACTCACACCCAACACCTCAAGTTACATTATAACATATTATTGTCACATTTTTCAATTGTTTTTCCACAAATAAGTCGTATAATTAGTTACATAAAGACAAATTAAAGGAGATTGACACTATGATAAAAATTACATTTATGGGTGCAGGCAGTACTGTTTTTGCCAAAAACGTTTTAGGCGATGTTATGCTGTCTGAGCCTTTGCAGAATTCAACTATAGCACTTTATGACATCGACAAAAACCGTCTCGAAGAATCCAAAATCTTAATTGAGGCACTTAATAAAAACTGCAACGCAGGCAGAGCTAAAATCGAAACATATCTGGGCACAGAAAACCGAAAGGCTGCTCTTTCGGGTGCAACCTTCGTTGTAAATGCAATTCAGGTTGGCGGATATGAGCCAAGCACTGTTATTGACTTTGAAATTCCCAAAAAATACGGTTTAAGACAGACCATAGCCGACACATTAGGCATCGGCGGTATTTTCCGTGCTCTTCGTACAATTCCGGTTATGAAGGAGTTTGCAAATGACATCGAAGAGGTTTGCCCTGATGCGTGGTTTTTAAACTATACCAATCCTATGGCAATGCTCACAGGATATATGCAAAGATATACAAATGTTAAAACCATTGGTCTTTGCCACAGTGTTCAGGTATGCTCCGAGCATCTTTTAAAAGGCTTAGACATAGACACAGAGGGTGTTACTGACAAAATTGCAGGTATAAATCATATGGGATGGTTGCTTGAAATACGCGACAAAAACGGCAACGACCTCTATCCTCTTATAAAAGAAAAGGCAGCCGCTAAAAGTGCGAGCGAAAAGCATACAGATATGGTACGTTATGAATACATTCGCCGTCTTGGATATTACTGCACCGAATCAAGTGAGCACAATGCAGAATATAATCCATTCTTTATAAAGCCTAACTATCCTGAACTGATAGAAAAATATAATATTCCGCTTGATGAATATTTAAGACGTTGTGTAAATCAGATTGAACAGTGGGGAAAACAAAAAGACGAGCTTTTTGCAGGCGGTGCAATAGCTCACGAACGTTCACACGAATACTGCTCACGCATAATGGAAGCAATGGTTACTGATGTTCCGTACAAAATCGGAGGTAACGTTATTAATAACGGCGCAATTACTAATCTGCCGTCAAATGCCTGTGTAGAAGTGCCGTGTATGGTAGACAGTTCGGGAATTAATCCTACATACATCGGCGAACTGCCGCCACAGCTTGCCGCAATGAATATGACTAATATTAATGTTCAGCTTCTTACCATTGAGGCTGCTGTTAAAAGAAAACGTGAAAATATTTATCACGCTGCTATGCTTGACCCACACACCGCTGCTGTCTTATCTTTAGATGATATAGTCACAATGTGTGACGAAATGATTGAAGCACACGCAAAAACAGGATTCGTTGTTTGTGATGACTGATAAAAATAAATAATACGTCAACCAAATTTATAATTAAAAGAATAAATAAAAAGGAATTCGTTAAATAACGAATTCCCACATTAAGTTTTGAGTTATTTTAACTTAGTCAATTACATTAAAGGGCTTAGTTATGCGATTTGTTTGCCTTGTGTGGTGTGCGCATTTTGCTACAGCCACTTTTAATGCATTATTTTAGAACAATATTATCAAAAACTGCGAAACCAAAACAACAGCGATTAACGCTATCGGATAGGTTGCTGCGTATGCTGCTGCAACATCCTCTGTTCCTGCTGTACGGATTAAAGTTCCGAGTGCCGGAGTACTTGTCATACCGCCTGTAATTGAGCCTAAGTTGTTTAAAAGACTTAATTTAAGAACGTATTTAGCAAACAAAAATCCAACAATCATCGGTACAATTGTCATTATAATTCCGTATACAAAGTACATTGGGTCGAAGTTTGCAACAAACTCTGCACCACCCGGGATACCTGCACCTAAAAGGAACAGAACTAAACCAAGTTCACGGAAGAGCTTAAGCGTTGACTGGTCAGGCATAATGCTTAATTTGCCTATTCTGCCAAAGTGACCGAATATAAGTGCAGCTAAAAGACATCCGCCTGTTGTTGTAAGCGAGAAGCAAGTTCCGCTAAGGCCGCTTGAACTTAAAGGAATCATTATTTTACCTATAACAGTACCAAGTATTGCCGCAAGCGAAAACGCCGCCATACCGTGGCTGTCGAGATATATAAGCTTACCCAGAAATTCCTTTTTCTTAGCACCTGTTTCAACTAA
>JAFYXI010000028.1 GCA_017546245.1 Clostridia bacterium
CAGAAATCGCAAAGCTAAGAAAAAAGTTTGCGCATTCTGCCAGGATAAAGTTGACTATATCGATTACAAAGATGTAGCAAAATTGCGTCGTTTCGTTTCTGAACGTGCTAAGATTCTTCCTAGAAGAATCACAGGTACTTGTGCAAAACATCAGAGACAGCTTACAGAGGCAATCAAACGTGCAAGACATATTGCACTTTTGCCGTTTAGTGCTGACTGATAAAAATATAATAATGTTAATTAAAGCGCTTTTCTTTCGAAAAGCGCTTTTTTGTATGCAAAAATAACTATTTAGAAAAAATTCTAAATAGTTATTGACATTTAAGTTGATGTGTGCTACAATCTATTTAGAAACATTTCTAAATACTAGATAAGGAGTGTGATGAATATGGGAATGAATGAGACATTAAAAGCCATTTCAGATTCTGTCAGACGTGATATATTGCAAATGTTAAAAAGCGGAAAAAAGTCGGCAGGAGAAATTGCAGAGCATTTTGATTTGACAGGCGCAACTGTTTCGTATCATCTGGCAAAACTAAAAAAAGCAGACCTTATTACTGAACAAAAACACAAAAACTTTATTTACTATGAATTAAATGCTTCTGTGTTTGAAGAAGTATTAACATGGATTTATACTTTAGGAGGGAACAAATAATGAAATTTATAAAATGGAAAAGCCTTATTATAACCTGTATTGTTTGTCTTTTGCCGATTTTGTTGGGGGCAGCGTTATGGAATGATTTGCCGGATAACATGGCAATTCACTTTAACTTTTATAACGAGCCCGATAACTTTGCATCTAAAACTTTTGCGGTATTCGGCTTGCCGATTATGATGATGATTTTGCAGATGTTTTGCTGCTTTATTAATGATGTTAATGCTCATAAACACGGAGAGCGCAAAAAGTTTGAAATGGCAACAAAATGGATAATTCCGATTATGTCAATTGTTCTGCAGGCGACTATATTGTTTTATGCACTTGGATGGAATATAGATACAAGAAAGGTTGCAGCATTGATTGTAGGTATAGTGTTTATTGTAATCGGTAACTATTTACCTAAATTTGACTACGTCAAGAATTATAATTCAGATACCGAAAAAGCCAGAAAGATAAACAGGTTTATCGGATTTGGAAATGTTATTATGGGAATTTTAATTCTTTTAACAATCTTTTTGCCGCCTATTACAACAGTTATATGGTTATTTTTATTGATACCATATACTATAATAAGTATTGTATACGGAATTAAAGTCGGTCGCAATAAATAATAAAACAGAGCTTTGAGTTTTTTACTCAAGGCTCTGTTTTTTGCTGTTAAAGAGCATAAAAATAACAAATAAATATTGACATATTATAATTAAATGGTATATAATATTATTGGTATGTTTTAGTGAGAAATTTTAATTGTTACTTAGGAGGAAAAGCAATGTTAGTAAATATGAATGAAGTTTTAAGACCGGCAAAAGAAAATCATTATGCGGTTGGTCTTTTTAACGCAGTAAACTTAGAGCTTGCGCGTGGTATTATAAACGCAGCCGAAGCAACCCGTTCTCCTGTTATTATGGGTACTGCCGAAATTTTGTTGCCTTACGGACCGCTTGACGAGGTTTCGTACTACCTTATCCCGATGGCTAAAAAGGCATCTGTTCCGGTTGTTGTTCACTTAGACCACGGTCTTACATATGATACTTGTATCAAAGCGTTAAAATTGGGCTTTAGCTCAATTATGTATGACTGCTCAACAGATTCATACGAAGAAAATGTAAGAAAAGTTAAAGAAATGGCAGATATTGCGCATTCTTACGGCGCAACAATCGAAGGTGAGCTGGGTCACGTTGGTGATAACGAAGGTTCAGCAGAGGGCAGCTCTCATTTAGCAGACCCTTCACAGTTCTTCACTGACCCGAAACTTGCAAAAGATTTCGTTGATAAAACCGGCGTTGATGCTTTGGCTATCGCAGTTGGTAACGCACACGGCGCATATAAACTGCCGCCTAAACTCGATTTTGAAAGAATCCGCACAATTGCAAGCACAGTTGATGTTCCGTTGGTTCTTCACGGTGGTTCCGGTCTTACTGATAACGACTTTAGACAGGCTATTAAAGACGGTATCAGCAAGGTTAATATCTTTACCGACATCAACGTTGCAGCGGTAGAAGCTGAATTTAAAAAGTTCTCGAGTATGGAAAAGGGTGTTATCGACCTTATTCCTGCAGCGGTAGAAGCTGTTAAACAGGAAAGTATGAAAAAAATGCAGCTCTTTAGCAGCGACGGAAAAGCAGATTACAAAAAAGATACTTTGTCAGCTGACAGCATCGAAATGCTTACAAAGCTCGTAGCAGAAGAAGTTGCTAAGCTTATGAATAAATAATTAAATAAAATAATTAAAAACCGACCGTTTAACGGTCGGTTTTGTCCCATATATAAAAATTTGCAATAATTAATAAATTATTTAGTTGTGGTAATATACAATTTTAATTTTAAAATAAGGAGAGGATTTTATGGAAAAGCTTACTAAAAAATACGGTTTAGCAACTGCTATTTGTATGGTAGTTGGAACTGTAATCGGCTCGGGTGTGTTTTTTAAAGCGCAGAACGTTCTTGCAGCAACCGGCGGAAATATGCCGATAGGTATTGTTGCGTGGGTTATTACCGGATTATTAATGATAATTTGTTCTTTGCAGTTTGCTGTTATGGCAACAAAGTACGAAAAGGTCAGCGGTATTGTTGACTATGCCGAGGCAACTTGCGGAAGTGGCTACGGTTACTATCTTGCGTGGTTTATGGTAAATGTTTATTATCCGGGAATGACATCGGTTCTTGCTTGGGTTTCGGCAAGATATTTAGGTGTTCTTTTTGGCTGGAGTATGGTCAGTCCTGAGGTTATGGTTTTAGCTGGATTTTTCCTTATAGCTTCATATACAATGAATGCTATTTCTCCTAAGCTTGCCGGAAAATTTCAGATTAGTGCAACAGTTATTAAGTTAATTCCTATTACTTTAATGGCAATTGTAGGTACTGCAGTAGGTCTTGCAAACGGTACTCTTTCTAACAACTTTACCACAATAGTTACCGAAGCTGTTGGCGGTTCTGACAGCAGCGGACTTTTTGCAGCGATTGTTGCTACAGTTTTTGCTTACGAAGGCTGGATTGTTGCTACATCTATTAATGCTGAGCTTAAAAATCCTAAGAAAAATCTACCTCTTGCACTTATAATCGGTTCAATTATTGTTGTTAGCGCTTACGTTTTTTACTTTATAGGAGTAGCAGGCGGAGCAACCAATGCGGTTCTTATTGATGAAGGTGCAACAACTGCGTTCACTAACATTTTTGGCGGCGTTGGCGGAACACTTTTAAATATCTGTATTATCGTTTCTTGTCTTGGTACATTAAACGGTCTTATGGTTGGTGCAACACGCGGTATGTATGCTATTGCAGCGCGTAACGACGGTCCGAAGCCCGAAACCTTCGGTCAGGTTGATAAAGCTACCAATATGACAACAAACTCGGCTATATGGGGTCTGTTTGTCTGTGCTATATGGCTCGTATATTTTTACGGTGCAAACCTTACAGAAGGATGGTTCGGTGTATTTAACTTTGATTCTTCTGAGCTTCCTATCATCACTATCTATGCAATGTACATTCCTATCTTTATTGCATGGATTATTAAAGAAAAAGACCAGGGCGTGCTTACCAGATACATTCTTCCGATTGTGTCAATAATCGCTTGCGGATTTATGGTGTTTGCGGCAGTTTACGCTCACGGCATAACACCGTATATGAATGCAAAAGCAAACGGAACATTCTCGTTCCCGGTATTGTTCTATCTTATAATTTTTGCAGTAATTATGATTATAGGTGCATTCTTTAAAAAATCTAAAAATAAAATTGAGAAATAAATAAAAAACAACGGCATAGCCGTTGTTTTTTTATTATAAAATACTGGTCTTCTTTTTAAACTGCATAGGCGTCATTTGCATATGCTTTTTATATAATCTGAAAAAGTTGGAATAGTTTTTAAAACCTACCTGACGGCTGGTTTCTTCTATTGATTTGCCTTGCTTTATTAAATTATTAAACAGATAAATGCGGCGAAAAATAACATAGCTCCACACAGAAATTCCGACCTGCTCTTTAAAAAGATGTGAAAGATACGATTTGTCTATGTTGAATTTTAATGCAATATCTGTAATGTTGAAATCTTTCGTAAAGTTTTTGTTTAAATAATCAAGCACCATATTTATTAAAGGATTTACTTTTGTATGTTCGCTGTCTTTTGATTGAGCAGTGCTGAAAATTTTATTCAGCTGTGCCAAAAATTCGATAATTTTACAAATTACTAAAACAGAGCTTATTGAATCTTCGGATTTGACCAAATAAAGCATATTTTCTAAGGCTTTATCGAGTCCATATTTTTTTACAGTTGCAGCACTTAAATGATTGTTTATGCCTTTTTCTTTTTTATAAAAAGGCATAAACAGTGATGTGCAATCGCAGGGGAAGTTTTTAAGCAGAGTTTCGTTTAAATGCAAAACTATACGTTCGTGAAGCTTGTTGCTGTCAACCGTGCAATGAAAGACCTCAGACGGGTCTAATATTACAATATCGCCTTCGTTTATATCGTAATGTCTGCCCTCGATTTTAATATTTCCGGTTCCGTGAATAAAATAATAGATAATAAAGTTTGCAGTTGAATGAGGATAATCTAAAGTAGAATTTTCGGCAGACATACCCTCGGTGTGCGTAATAATATACCCAAAGCTGCTGTCGTATACAATTTTGTTGAATTCAGTATTCATAATTCGCTCCGTTTTAATTATATTATAGCAGTATTGTACATAATTTTTCTATAAAAGTCAATTGTATATTTAATTATATTGTTATATAATCTATAAATGTGAAATTTTTCATTAAAGGAGCAATAAAATGTTTACTATTGATAAAGATTACGTTATAAAACTTCGCAGAGAGATACATATGTATCCTGAAATTGACTTCGATTTGCCCAAAACCGTAGCTTTGGTTAAGCGCGAGCTTGACAGTATGGGAATCCCGTATACCGAAGAATACGGCAAAGGTAGTGTAGTAGGATATATAAATCCTGATAAAAAGGGTTTTACCATCGGTTTAAGAGCCGATATGGATGCTCTTAAAATTGAAGAAAAAACAAATCTTCCTTATAGCTCAAAGCACGAAGGATTAATGCATGCCTGCGGTCACGATGCGCATACGGCAATGCTTTTGGGCGCGGCCAAAGCATTAAAAGAGATAGAAGGCGAGCTTAACTGTCGTGTAAAGCTTTTGTTCCAGCCGAGTGAAGAGGGTATTAAAAGCGGCGCAATTATGATGGTAGAAAACGGTGCGTTAGATGATGTAGATATTGTTTCGGGACTGCACGTATCGCTTATAGAAACCGGAAAAATAGGAATCTGCCCCGGAGCATTTATGGCATCCAGCCGTCATTTTAAAATCGAAATTTTCGGAAAAAGCGCGCACGCAACAGCACCGCACAATGGCAGAGATGCAATAGAGGCTGCATTTCGCATGTATAATACTATTCAGTTAATTATAAGCAGAGAGGTGCCGCCGCTTGAGCCCTGCCTGTGCTCGATAAATAAAATTGAGGCAGGAACAGCACAGAACATTGTTGCAGACCACGCAGTAATGCTTGGTACGATGCGTACCTTTAATATGAAACTGAGCGAATTAATGTTTGACAAAATAAATAAAGCTGCAAAAAGTCTGTCAGAAGAGATGGGTATAACAATCGAGGTTACAGGTCCTGTTAAATCCGTGTGTACATATAACAATCCTTATATATCAGAGCTTATGCACGCATCTGCTGCAAAAATTGTAGGCGAAGAAAACATAATTAAACCGGCACAAAGACTTGGCTCAGAAGATTTTTCGCGAATGGCAGAAAAGCGTCCGGGTGTATTTTTTGTGCTTGGTGTGCGAAATGATGAAAAGGGCATTAATAAAGTGGCTCATAACGGCGAATTTGATTTGGATGAGGATGCACTTGAAACCGGCAGCAAGGTATTTGTTCAGTTTGTTGTTGACAATCAAAACGGTGTAGATATTGAAAAAGCTAAAAAATCAGATGAAAGATAAATATTCACTCAAAAACCCCTACTGTCAGTAGGGGTTTTTAAAAACTCCTTTTTTTTAGGGGTTGAATTTTATGAGTGAAATGTTATAATGTAATCAGGTGATGAAGATGAAAGACAATAAAATTGAGTTTGGCAGCAATCTTAAAAAAATAAGAAAAAAAGCCGGAATTTCAAGAGTAAAGCTTGCAGAAATGATAGCATATTCCGAAAAAGCTATTGAAAAATGGGAATCGGGTAGTTCTGTACCGCCTGTTACCACCGTTTGTCAGTTGGCAGAGATGTTTGAAATATCGGTAGATTCTTTGCTTTATGCTCCTAAAACAGAGGTTAAATATCTTTTGGGCATAGATGGCGGCGGAACAAAAACAGAGTTTTTGCTGACTGATTCTGTTAAAAAAGAAATAGCAAGAGTTAAATTAGGACCGTCAAATCCTGTTGATATTGGAATGGAGAATACAAAAAAAATTCTTGAGCAGGGCATAAGGCAGGTATGCGAGGGTATTAATATACGCGAAGTTTCTGTTTTTGCCGGTCTTGCAGGCGGCATAACAGGGGATAATAAAGAACAAATAAACAGTTTTTTGTCACAGTTTAACTTTGCATTTTATGATAACGGCAGCGATACCGGCAACGCACTTTCAATTGCGCTGAAAGGCGAAGACGGAGTTGTCGTAATTATGGGAACAGGAATTGTTGCATTTAGTCAGGTTGGCTCAACAAAGCATCGAATCGGCGGATGGGGATACCACATAGACCAGGGTGGCAGCGGATATAACTTCGGTTCGGACGCTTTAGATTCAGCTTTAAAATTTATTGATGGAAGAGGCGGCAGCGAGCTGATTAAAAATTTAATTGAAAATCATTTGTCAAAGCCGATACCTGATGCGATTACAGATATTTATCAGGGCGGAAAGGCGTATGTAGCATCCTTTGCACGATATGTTTTTGCAGCGTTTAACCAGGGCGATAAAGAGGCAGAGCGGATTATAGATAAAAACGTATGCGAGGTTGCACAAATTATTGCAGCAGGCAAAAAATATTTTGATGACAAAACCGTTAAAGTAGTAATTTGCGGCGGATTGTGTAATTACGAACAGGAGCTTGTGCCGTTCTTTAAAAAATATTTAGGTGAAAATCAGCATATAACATTTTCGAATGAGCCAGTAGTAGACGGAGCAATAATGCTCGCTGAGAAAATAAAAAACGGGGGTAATGAATGATGTTAAGAACAGAAATGCGAAATCTTGATACCTACCAAATAGGTGAAATGTCAACCGGTGACATATTAAACACAATTAATAAAGAAAACAACAGAGTAATTGAGGCAATAGACAAGGCAATGCCTGAAATTGCAGCAGCTTGTGATATGGTTGCAGACGTTATTAAAAACGGAGGCAGAGTTTTTTACATAGGTGCAGGAACATCCGGTCGTCTTGGTGTTTGCGATGCGGCTGAATGCCCTCCGACCTTTGGTGTATCAAAGGATATGTTTAACGGAATAATAGCAGGCGGTTATGACTGCATGCACAGCGCGGCAGAAAACGCAGAGGATGACCCGAATCTTTCTGTTGCAGATTTAAAATCACATAATTTCTGCGAAAAAGATGTTGTTATCGGTGTATCTGCATCCGGCTCGGCTGCGTATGTAATCTCAGCGCTTGAATATGCAAATAATATGGGTGCAAAATCAATCTCAATAACAAACAATCCTGACACAAAAATGGGAAATACTGCACACGTTAATATCTGTGCTGATACAGGTCCGGAGGTAATTACCGGTTCAACCAGAATGAAAGCCGGTACAGCACAGAAAATCATACTTAATATGATATCCACAACAGCAATGGTTAAATGCGGATATGTTTATGAAAATCTTATGATTAACTTAAAGCCTACAAACAAAAAGCTGACCAAAAGAATGATTGGTATTGTTGTAGAAATTTTAAAATGCAGCGAAGAAGAGGCAGAAAAACTGCTTAACGAAAATAACTGGAGCATAAGAGCTGTCGTAGACGGAAGGGAGAAATAAATTATGGGTATTTATAAAATTGCAGAGCGTGGCGAAAGTAATTTTCATATTGTAAACCATCAGTATTCGGACGAAACAATACGTTTTGCAGCATCTGAAATGCAAAAATATCTGCTTATGGCTACAAATGCGGCAATTCCTTATTTTTCGGATGACCCGCGTTGCCCTATGCGCGGACCTGAAATAAGAATTGGTGCAGATGTGCGTGGCGAAACCAAAGTCGAAGAAGATTTGCACGACGACGGCTTTTGCATAAGAGGTGTAGGTGAGCATATCACCATTACAGGAAAAACCTCAAGAGGCGTACTTTACGGTGTATACCGCTTCTTAGAGCTTTTCTGTAATTATCATTGCTTTACAAAAGATGCCGAAACAATCGACCGGATTGATGTTCTTGAAATAGAGCTTGACGAGATAAAAGAAGAACCGTCTTTTGATTTTAGAGATGCGTATTTCAGAAATGCTTTTGATGGCGGCTTTGCATCAAAAAATCACTTAAATTCAAGTCTGTGTGATATATCGGTTGCACGCGGCGGAAGAATGAAATGGTTTAACTTCCACCATTCGTTTAATGACCTCGTTCCCGAAAAAATATACTTTGACGAGCATCCTGAATATTATTCTGAAATTGACGGAGAAAGAAAAAGAGCAACTCAGCTTTGTTTAACTAATCCCGATGTGTTAAAAATCGCAGAAAAAACTTTAAGAAGCTGGATTGAAAACAATCCTGAATGCAAGGTATTTTCTGTTGCACAAAACGACAGTATGGAATCCTGTACCTGCCCGAACTGTATGGCAATTGAAAAAGAAGAGGGTTCGCCGTCAGGTCCGATTATCCATTTTGTAAACAAGCTAGCAGATGCAATCCGTGATGATTATCCGGATGTTTTGTTACATACCTTTGCATATCAGCATACATTAAAAGCGCCTAAAAAGGTTGTTGCACGCGATAACGTAATTGTTCGTCTGTGTTCAGTTTTCTGTCGCTTTGAAAAGCCGTTTTACGAGCTTGCACCGCTTAAGCCGGGCGGCGAAGAAGAGCTTTTTGTAAGCTCGCTTAAAGAGTGGCAGCATCACGCAAAACAGCTTTATGTATGGGATTATGCCGTAAACTTCAGAAACTACTTACAGCCGTTTGTTAATTTTCATAACCTTGCAAAAAATATTAAGTTCTATAAAGAACACGGTGTTCGCGGAGTGTTAGAACAGGGTAACTTTGCCTATGGCGGCGGTGCTTGCTTTGATGATATGAAGTCGTATATCATCAGTAAGCTTCTTTGGAATCATAATACCGATGTTGATGACGAAATCCATCGTTTCTGTATGGGTGTTTACGGTGAGTCGGCAGGCACTTTGATGGAAGAATATACAAAGCTTATCGAAGCAGCTTGTGCAAGCAGTGAACTTTATATTTACCAGTATCCTGATGTACCTTCAATTACAGATGAACTGGTAGCTAAAGCTGACGAATTGGTGTCAAAAGCTATAAGTGTTGCAGATTCTGAGGAATATCGCAAACGTGTTGAAAGAGAATACTTATCGGTAAGATTCTTAAAACTGTCAAGACTCGAAATGGATACACCGAACAGAACAGAAATGATTAATGAACTGTTCGATGACATTAAACGTTTCGGAATAACCGAAATAAGAGAACGTAAATCTCTTGCTGTTTTAAAAGAGCTTATGCTTAAAAACCGTTATGTTAAGGACAGAACAAACGAGTATATATTATATTACATTATGAAATAAAAAAACAGCGGTAAAAACAAATGTTTTTACCGCTGTTTTTACATCTCCATTTATACCCCTTCGCAATTAAATTCGGGTATAAAACTCTCCTTTGCCGTATTCTTATCCTGAACAAATGCATTTTCTATGCCCAATGACAGAGCATAATCTATAACCTTTTCGTATTCAAATGTTGTCAGTTTTCTATGTAGCTGCGGATGATTTTTCATAGCAGGCATGGGTGTATATTGATTCATAATGCTTATAAAAATATTATCGGAAAAAGTATCATAAAGATATTTTATAACCTTTTTCGACTCTTCTATATATCCCGGCAGGACGAGATGCCGTACAATAAGTCCTTTTTTAATCATTCCGCTTGCTGAAAAACTAAATTTTCCTGTCTGACGATACATTTCAGCTATGGCAGCCTTTGCAATTTCAGGATAGTCGGGTGCAAACGAAAATTCTTTTGCAATATCAGATGAAAAATATTTAAAATCGGGCAAATATACGTCTATTAACCCCTCTAACATTTTTAAGGTATCTGCCGATTCATATCCGCTTGTATTATAGACTATCGGCAATTTTAAGCCTTGTTTATTTGCAAGCTCTAAAGCTTTTATTATGTGCAGCGCAAAGTGAGTGGGCGTAACTAAATTTATATTATGCGCCCCTTTTTCTTTAAGCTCAAAAAATATTTTGCAAAGCCGCTCGACGGATATTTTTTTACCATTTTCGGCTTTTGATATTAAATGATTCTGACAATATATGCACCCTAATGAGCAACCTGAAAAGAAAACCGTTCCGGAGCCGTTTGTTCCTGATATTACCGGTTCTTCCCATTGATGAAGCGCTGCGCGTGATACTGTTAAATTGCTATCTGTACGGCAATATCCTAGTTTGCCGTCTAAACGGTTTACACCGCATTTTCTGGGGCAAATGGTGCACGCTTTTAATTCGTTAAACAAGTTAATCATAACCCTTTCTAAACTTAAATGTACTATTAAATAATAGTACATTTTTTGTTATTTAGCAATAATTTTAATAATATTTTTCAGTTTTGGTTATATTTTTTGTTATTTTATCATATATATAACAGTTGATGTATGAATTTTATCACAATGGCAAATTAATAATGTAAGGGGTGAAAAAGTGGATAAATCTGAAGATAAATTTAAAAATTGGTTAGAAAAATTCTATTTAGGTGAGCAAACGGAGGCTTATAAGTTTTTAGGTTGCCATATGCAAGAAGCGAAGCATGTATTCAGAGTATGGGCGCCAAATGCCAAAGAGGTATGTGTTGTCGGTGATTTTAACAACTGGACACATGGCATAAACAATATGCATAGGCTTTATGATACAGGAATATGGCAAGCTGAAATTGATAATCTGAGTGAATTTGACAGCTATAAATTTTCAATCAAAACTCAGGATGACAGAGTACTGTTTAAGGCAGACCCATACGGAACGCATATGGAAACCAGACCGGGTACGGCATCTAAAATTTATGATATTTCAGGATATAGATGGAACGACGAAGAGTGGCAAAATAAAAAAAGAACGGTAAATCATTTAAAAGAGCCGATTAATATTTATGAACTGCACATTGGCTCGTGGAAAAAATATAGCGACGGAAATTATTTTTCGTATTTAAGGCTTGCAGATAGGCTTATTCCGTATTTAAAGGATATGGGGTACACTCATGTTGAGCTTATGCCAATATCTGAGTATCCGTTCGATGGGTCGTGGGGATATCAGGTTACTGGTTATTATGCACCCAGCTCGAGATACGGAACGGCTAAGGATTTTATGGCACTTGTTGACAGACTGCATCAGGCAGGTATAGGTGTTATTTTAGATTGGGTTGTAGCACATTTCCCGAAAGATGCGTGTGGCCTTTACGAATTTGACGGAGGTTTTTTGTATGAATATTCTGACCCGCTTAAAAATGAACATCCCGATTGGGGAACACGCATATTTGACTATGCTAAAGGCGAGGTTGTGTCGTTTTTAATTTCGAATGCAATTTACTGGCTTAAAGAATATCATATCGACGGAATCAGGGTAGATGCGGTGGCGTCTATGCTGTATTTAGATTACGGCAAGCAAAACGGCGAGTGGAGAGCAAATGAAAACGGCGGTCGTGAAAATTATGAAGCAGTTAGATTTTTGCAAAAGTTAAATAAAGCTGCCTTTTGTGCAGAACCGGGTGTTTTAATGATTGCAGAAGAATCGACTGCGTGGCCTATGGTTACAAAGCCTGCCGATATAGGCGGTCTGGGATTTTTGTTTAAATGGAATATGGGATGGATGAACGATATGCTGTCTTATATGTCGGTTGACCCGTATTTCAGAAAAGGCTGCCATAACAAAATAACTTTTTCGCTAACCTATGCGTTTTCAGAAAATTATATACTTCCGCTTTCGCACGATGAGGTTGTTCACGGAAAGGCATCGCTAATATCTAAAATGCCGGGCGAATATGAGCAAAAATTTGCAAATCTGCGTGCTTTTTTAGCATATCAGATGGCGCATCCGGGCAAAAAGCTGTTGTTTATGGGCGGAGAGCTTGCTCAATTTATCGAATGGAACTATTCAAAAGAGCTTGATTGGTTGCTTTTGGACTATGAAAAGCACAGACAGTTTAAAGACTGTGTGCGTGATTTAAACCATTTATATTTAAAAACAGCTCCTTTTTATGAGATAGAGGACAGTTGGGACGGATTTAGATGGATAGCGGCAGACGATAATGAACAGAATATAATTGTATTCAGACGTATCGACTCAAAAGGCGAAGAAGTTATTGTTGTGTGCAATTTTTCGCCGATAACACGCGATAACTATAAAATCGGTGTTCCGTATAGCGGAACATATACACAAATTTTTTCAACAGATGATGAAAAGTACGGTGGCAGGGGAATAAAAAACAACGCTCAAAGAAGTAAAAAACAGCCATATCACGCAGAACAATACAGCATAGAGCTGGTTGTGCCCGGAATGTCTGCTATGTATTTTAAAGTTAAACCGCAAAAAGTAAAAAAAGACGAAGTATCAAAGGGCAAAAATAAGGGAGTGAAGTAAAATGCAAAAAAAGAAAAAATGCATTGCAATGTTGCTTGCAGGGGGCCAGGGCAGCAGGTTGGGTGTTCTTACAAAAAGTATTGCAAAGCCTGCCGTACACTTTGGAGGAAAATACAGAATTATTGATTTTACACTTTCAAACTGTGTTAATTCAGGAATCGACACAGTCGGTGTTCTTACGCAGTATAAGCCTATGGAACTGAATGAGTATATAGGTAACGGTCAGCCGTGGGGACTTGACAGAAATCGCGGAGGAGTGCATATTCTTCAGCCGTTTACCAAAATAAAATCAAAAGAATGGTATAAGGGAACAGCTAATGCAATTTATCAGAATATGCAGTTTATTGACAGATATAATCCTAAGCACGTTTTAGTTCTTTCGGGAGACCACATTTACAAAATGGATTATTCAAAAATGTTAGAAGAACACGAAAATAAAAATGCCGACTGCACAATTGCAGTAATTGATGTTCCGCTTTCAGAGGCATCACGATTCGGCATAATGAATGCGACGGATGACGGCAGAATATACGAATTTGAAGAAAAACCGAAAGAACCCAAAAGCACGAAAGCATCTATGGGAGTATATATTTTTCGTTATGATGTTTTAAAAAAATATCTTACGCAAGACAATGCGGACGAAAATTCTGACAATGACTTTGGTAAAAATATTATCCCTAAAATGCTTGCAGACGGACTTAATATGCTTGCATATTCCTTTAAGGGATACTGGAAGGATGTAGGAACAATCGAAAGTCTGTGGGAAGCAAATATGGACCTTTTAAGCGGCGACAGCGCGCTGAGTCTGGATGATAACGAATCGCGCGTGTATGCAAGGAACTACGACTGTCCGCCGACGTATTTTTATGACGGCTCTAAGATATGCGCCTCTATGATTACAAAGGGATGCGAGATTTATGGCACAGTTGAAAATTCTGTTATATCAAGCGAATGCATAATTTTAGATGGTGCGGTAGTAAAAAACTCGATACTCTTTCCCGGAACTGTGGTCGAAAAGGGCGCAGAGGTTAATTATGCTATATTGGGGGAAAACTCTAAGGTAGGAGCAGGAGCACACGTAGGTGAGCCTTTTGGGGCAGAAAAGAAAGGAAAAATAACGGTATTGGGCAGCGGATACGTTTTAGACTGCGGAGAGGTTGCAAAGGCAGGAGAAATGTTAGGAGCACGGTGATGAAAGGAGTGTAAAACTATGAAAATGATGGGAATTATATTTTCTAACATATATGATGAGCATTTAGGAGAGATAACAAAAGAGCGCACTCTTGCTTCGTTGCCGTTCGGTGGCAGATACAGGCTTGTCGATTTTGTGCTTTCGAATATGGTGAATTCGGGTATAACTAATGTTGGGGTTATAACAAAATCAAATTATCAGTCACTTATGGATCATTTAGGCAACGGTCAGGAGTGGGACTTAGACAGAAAAATTGACGGACTTTTTATACTTCCGCCTTTTGGCACAGGTCAAAAGTCTGTTTATAAAGATAAAATCGAAGCGCTGTGGGGTGCAAAACGATATTTAGAACGCTCTGATGAAGACTATGTAGTTATGTCTGATTCAAATATCATATGTTCGGTAGATTATTCTGAAATATTGTCATATCACATTAAAAATGATGCAGATATTACAATTGTCACCCACAAAGAGCAAATTGAAAACAAAACTGATGTTAAGGGCGTAGTAGTAAAGTCCGATACAAGCGGCAGAGTGATAGATGTAATGGTTAATTTTAATCAGCCTGGTATATCTCTTTGCGGACTGGGAATGTATATATTAAAACGAGAAAGACTAATTGAAATTTTAGACGAGGCTACATCATATAACCAGATAGATTTTGAACGTGACATTATTCAGGGCAAGTATAAGCAAATGAAAATTATGAATTATGAGCATATGGGAGTAGCGTTGAGAATTGATAGCGTTCAAAGATATTTTGAGGCAAATATGGCACTTTTAGATAAAAAAACAAGAGATGAAATTTTTTATGAGAACGGATATGTTTATACAAAAATTCGTGATGAAGTGCCCACTAACTATGGTTCTGAGTGTAAAATTAAAAACTCTCTTATAGCAGACGGATGCACAATCTGCGGCACGGTTGAGAATTGTATATTATTTCGCGGAGTGACGGTATCAGAGGGAGCCAAAGTAAAAAATTCTATTCTTATGCAAGATACTATAATAGGCAAAAATGTTAAAATGGAATATATTATAGCGGATAAAGAAGTAAAAATATCTGATGACAGACTGCTTATGGGCGCGCCCAAGCATCAGATGATTATAAGCAAAGGAAAAATTGTTTAGGGAGGGTAAAGTTTTTTGAAAATTTTATATGCTACATCAGAATGCGCACCTTTTATAAAAACAGGAGGCTTAGCAGACGTATCTTATGCCCTTCCTAAAGCTTTAGCTAAAAGTGGCGCAGAGGTAAGTGTTGTAATGCCTTATTATAAAACTGTAAAAGATAAATTTGGTGATAAGCTTGAATTTATATCGCATTTTAATGTGCCTTTAAGCTGGCGAAATATTTATTGCGGAATTTTTAAATGTATACAAAACGAGGTAACCTATTATTTTGTAGATAACGAATATTATTTTTTGCGTGGTTCGGTATATGGTGACTATGATGATGGAGAGCGATTTGCATATTTTTGCAAGGCTGTGCTCGAGATGCTTCAGCATATAGGGTATTATCCTGATATAATTCACGCAAATGACTGGCAATGTTCTATGATACCGCTTTTTTATAAAGGATTTTATCAGCGTATATACGAATACTCGGGTATCAAAACTATGTTTACGATACATAATATTGAGTATCAGGGAAAAGTATCGTACAGCTTTTTAGAAGAAGTTTTAGGTATGGATGATTACTATATGAGATTTTTAAACTTTGGCGGTTGCATTAACTTAATGTTTTCTGCAATTGTGCTGGCAGATAAGATTACTACTGTTTCAGAAAGCTATGCTGACGAAGTAAAAAATCCGTATTACGGTCACGGACTAGATATGGTGCTTGGGGGTGTTTCGTATAAATTTTGCGGAATTACAAACGGAATTGATACAGATTTATTTAATCCGCAAAAAGATGAAAGCTTATACCGTAAGTACAGCTTAAAATCTATGGGCGGTAAAAAAATATGCAAAAAACGATTACAGGAAGACCTTGGCTTAGAAAAAGACCCTGACTGCGCAATTATGTCAATGGTTACACGACTCGTAGCTCATAAAGGTCTTGATTTGGTTGATTGTGTGTTAGATGACATAATGACGCGAAGAATACAGCTTGTTATTGTTGGTACGGGTGATTCGCGATTTGAGCATCGCCTGCGTGATGCGGCGGCAAAATATAACGGCAGACTGTCGGTCAACATTCGTTTTGATCCCGGCTTAGCAAGCAGAGTATATGCCGCAGCTGATTTGTTTTTAATGCCGTCAAAATCCGAGCCGTGCGGCTTGGCACAGATGATCGCTATGCGCTATGGCACTATTCCCATTGTGAGAGAAACCGGCGGTTTAAAGGATACGGTTTATCCCATAAATCCGCAGACGGGAGAGGGCAGAGGATTTACATTTAAAAGCTATAACGCACACGATATGTTAGATGCAATAGACCGCGCATTAAAGCTTTATTATGATGATAAAGCCATCTTTAAGCAGATAATGCATAAAAATATGGAAGAGAATTTCGGATGGGAAAAATCGGCTGAAAAATATCTTGCAATTTACGAATCTATGTAGGCTTAGGTCGGAAGGAGAAAAAGGATGGAATACAGTAAAGAAACGCTGAAAAAATTAATTGATGAAAAGATTTTGCGCCATTTTGGTTGCAAAGAGCAAGAGGTAACCGAGCAACAGATATACAGAGCGACAGCATTGGTAGTGCGTGATATTTTAATGGAAAAGCGTTCAGAGTTTGAAAGTAATGTTAAAAAACAAGAAACAAAAAGAGTATATTATATGTCTATGGAGTTCTTAGTCGGAACATCATTAAAAAACAATCTGTTCAACTTAGGAATTGAAGAAAAAATGCGTGCGGTGGTAGCAGATTACGGAGTTAATATAGACAGCCTTTATGAAATGGAACCGGATGCAGGCTTGGGTAACGGAGGCTTGGGCAGACTTGCATCGTGCTATATGGATGCGGCTGCAACAAAACAGCTTTCGTGTACGGGTTTTTCTATACGTTATGAGTTCGGAATATTTAAACAAAAAATTGTAGACGGCTGGCAGATGGAATTCCCTGATAACTGGCTTGATATGGGTGATGTATGGCTTGTTCCGCGTGAAGACGAAGCATTTGAGGTTAAGTTTGACGGTCGTGTAACTGAAAACTGGGAAAACGGTGTAAACAGAGTAGAGTATACAGACTATAACTCGGTAATTGCCGTACCTTATGATATGATGATATCGGGCTACGATTCGCCTGCGGTTAACAATCTTGTTTTGTGGAGTGCAAAATCTCCCAACAGAATAGATATGGACTTGTTTTCGCGTGGTGAATACGTAAAATCTATGGAAAAAAATGCTATGGCAGAGGCAATTTCAAAAGTACTTTATCCTGCCGACGACCACTATGAAGGCAAGGCACTTCGCTTAAAACAGCAATATCTTTTGGTTTGCGCATCACTTCAGAGTATAATGAAGCAATTTATGAAAGAATGCGGCGATGTTTACCAATTGCCCGATAAGGTGGCAATCCACATTAACGACACACATCCGTCGCTGTGCGTTCCCGAGCTTATGCGGATTTTATTGGATGAGCATGGTTTAAACTGGGACGATGCGTGGGATATTACCTGCAAAACCTTGGCGTATACTAATCATACTGTTATGAGCGAAGCCCTGGAGCGTTGGCCGGAATCCTTGTTTGCCGAAAAACTGCCCAGAATATATCAGATTGTGCGAGAAGTTGACCGTCGCTTTGGCTTAATTTTAAATGAACATTACAGCGGAGATTATGCAAAAATAAATTATATGGATATTATCGCAAATTCTCAGGTTAAAATGGCAAATTTATGTCTTGCCTGCTGTCATAAGGTAAACGGTGTATCCAAGCTCCACAGCGATATTTTAAAAAATGACGTATTTCACGATTTTTATTATATAATGCCCGAAAAGTTTACCAATGTAACCAACGGAATCGCACACAGACGGTGGCTGTGCCAGGCAAATCCTGAGCTTAGCGGATTTATAACAGAGCTTATAGGTGACGGATTTATACGTGATGCAAATGAGCTTGTAAGGCTTTTGGATTACGAAAACGACAGAGCAGTTTTAGAAAGACTGCAAAAAATTAAGCACAACAATAAACTGCGCTTAGCGCAATATATTAAAGAGCACAATGGAATAAACGTTGACCCTGATGCTGTTTTTGACGTTCAGGTTAAAAGACTTCACGAATATAAAAGACAGCTTTTAAATGTTCTTCACATAATGCATATTTATAATAAGCTTCTTGAAAATCCGTCGGCGGATGTTAAACCGCGAGTCTTCATATTTGCGGCAAAGGCATCGGCAGGATATGTAATGGCAAAGCAGATTATACGTCTTATTAATATGGTGGCGCGCGAGGTTAACTCAAATCCCTTAACACGTGATAAATTAAAGGTGATTTTCTTGGAAGATTACAGAGTTTCGTTGGCTGAGTTAATTATTCCTGCGGCAGAAATTTCTGAGCAGATATCGGTTGCGGGCAAAGAAGCATCGGGAACGGGCAATATGAAGCTGATGCTAAACGGAGCAATAACCTGCGGAACATTAGACGGAGCGAATGTAGAAATATTAGAGCAGGTAGGAAAAGAAAATATTTTTCTGTTCGGTATGACTGCAGAAGAGGTTATAAAACAATGGCAAAGCGGATACAGTCCTATGGATATTTATAATTCAAACCAGGATGTAAGATTAGTTATCGACAGATTAAAGCACGGCATATCAGGCACAACATTTAATGATGTGGCATATTCGCTTACGCAGGGCAGCTACGGAAGTGCAGATAGTTATATGACACTTGCAGATTTTGATTCATATAAAAATATTCATGAAGAAATTTTAAAAACTTATTCAGACAGAGAAAAATTTAACAGAATGTCACTTATAAATATTGCAAAAGCAGGTGTATTTTCTGCCGACAGAGCAATTAAAGAATATGCCGACGATATTTGGAAAACAAAATCAGTTAAATGGTAGAGGTTGATAGGATGAAACTGATATACGATAGCAGAAACGAGTTTTTTAAAACTCCCTTTGGTTGCATAAAATGCGAAGAAAAAGCAGATATTTGTGTATACTGTGATGAAAAGGCTGATAAGATATTTTTATTGCTCTATCAGGATGGCAAAGACGAAAAAAGAATAGTGATGACAAAAACAAATGAGGCTGACGGATACGGAACTTATTCCGTATCCCTTGTTTTTAATGAGCCTGATTTGTATTTTTACCGCTTCTGTGTTGAAAAGAATGGACAGAATTATGTTTTTGGCAGAAACGATAAAAACAATCCCTCGTTATCATCACAAAATTCGTGGCAGCTTCTTTGCACAGATAAAAACAGGAAGGTATCTGACAGCTTTTGCGGCAAAATTTATTATCAGATTTTTCCTGACAGATTTGCAAAAGACGGAAGCAGTGACCTTTCAGAAAAGCTTGAGCCTTACTGGGTTCATGATAATATGAATGATATTCCAAAGTATATGCCTAACGAGCACGGAATAGTTGAGAACAACGACTTTTTCGGCGGAAACCTTAAAGGCATAATAAAAAAGCTTGATTATCTTAAAAATATGGGTGTAGACATTATATATCTAAATCCGATATTTATGGCGCACTCAAACCATCGCTACGATACGGCAGATTATAAACGAATCGACCCTATGCTCGGACCGGAAGAAGATTTTGTTTTGTTGTGCAATGAGGCACATAAAAGAAATATAAAAATAATTTTAGACGGAGTGTTTTCGCATACGGGCGATAACAGCGTATATTTTGATAAATATAATCACTTCGGTAACGGTGCGGTGTCAAACAGTAATTCGCCTTATCGCAGCTGGTACAGATTTTCGAAATATCCTTATGAATACGAAAGCTGGTGGGGAATATCAACTTTGCCTTGTGTTGACGAGATGAATCCGTCATATTTAGATTTTATTATAACGGGTGAAGACAGCGTCATAAGACATTGGTTAAGAAAGGGAGCAGACGGCTTTCGGCTTGATGTTGCAGATGAACTGCCTGATGAATTTATAAACGCACTTTATAAAACAGTTAAAGAAGAAAAAACAGAGTCGGTGGTAATCGGTGAAGTATGGGAGGATGCATCAAACAAGATAAGCTATGGTGTACGCAGAAAATATCTGTGGGGAAGTGAGCTTGACGGAGTTATGAATTACGTATACCGAACGGCTGTAATAGATTTTGTTATGGGCATAATCAATGCAGAAACCTTTGCCGAAAGAATAATGCAGCTTGCAGAAAACTATCCTGAAGATGCACTCTTAAGCTCGATGAATTTTTTATCAACTCACGATACAGCAAGAATTTTAAATGTTTTGTCAGGAAGCGATATAAACGGAACGAGCAAAACAGAACGAGCAAATAAAAAGCTAAATGATAATGAATATAAAACGGCAGCAAAAAGACTATCGGCAGCAGTATTTTTAATATTTGCATTGCCCGGCAGTCCGTGTATATATTACGGTGATGAAATTGGTATGCAGGGATACGAAGACCCGTTCAACAGAGGTTTTTATACGTGGAATAATGCAGATGAGAGCATAAGGCAAATATATTCTTTGATGATTGATTTAAGAAAGAATTCTTCGGCTCTTTCAAACGGTGATATATATTTTTGTGAAGCAAAAGACGGTCTTATTAAGTTTTTGCGAAAAAATAAAAACGAAGAGGTATTATGTGCTTTAAATCTTTCTGACAGGGCGGTAAGCATACCGCTTTTAAGTACAAAGGCTTTAGGTGGTATGGGATTTGTTTCTGACGGTAAAAAAATAACCCTGCTGCCATATGGCAACGGGGTATTTAAAATACTTTAATTGTCAATTCCTACAAGCGCTTTTTCAACTTTGCCCATTATTGTAACATCGCTTAACGGGCAAACTAACGGAGCAGTTTTCTCAGAGGCAACCAAAGTTACGGTGTCGTCTTGTATATAAATATATCGCACGAGTTTTGAGTTATCGGCAAGCATAACCACAACCAAATCGCCGTTTTTTATATTGCAGGCATAGTTAAACAATACAAAATCGCCTTTGTTGAGATTAGATGCCGACAAGCTGTTATCTTCAAGCTTCATAACAAAGAAGTTGCCATCGCCCATAATTTCAATAGGAATAGAAAATGAGCCGTCTTCTTTAACTCCGTTTTTTGAGGACACCAAAGGCATTTCTATTCTGTTATTTTCATCAATGCCGTTCTCTTTTAAGGGTACAGGCGGATTTGTAAGCTCATCAATGCTTACGTTAAAAATTTCTGACAGCTTCTGCAAGGTTTCGTAAGATGGAGTAGAATAGCCGATTTCGTAATTGCTGACAGTAGATTTCTGTCTGCCTAATAATTTTGCAAGATCTGATTGGGTCATAGAGTGACTTTTACGAATATCTTTAAGATTTTTAGGAAAATACTCCACTTATTACACCTCCTTAGTTTATTTCGTGTTTAAAGTTTTAACTGAACCGCGCTCAACAATTGTTCCTTTTAAATCCTGAACCGGCATACTGTTTCCCTGAATATGACTTATAAGCATTTTGCAGCCAAGTCTGCCTTCTTCATACCCCTCGGTCTTAATTGTAGTAAGCGGCGGAGTAGTGTATGCTGAAATTAAAAGGTCATCAAAGCCGACAATCGAAATATCATCAGGAACTTTAAGTCCTGCATTATATGCTGCGCTAAGCGCACCAACAGCGACCCAGTCGCTGTTACATACAACCGCACTTATGCCAAGGTTTCGCGAAAGCAGCTCGCTCATAGCGCTGCTTCCTGATTCTACAATAAATTTGTTGCTGTCAAACCAGGCAATATTGTTTTCGTTATATGGAATATCAAGCTCTTTGCAGGCTTTAACATATCCTGCGTGAATATCCTGATATTTTCTTGTTCCTCTTGCAATTAACCCAATATTTCTGTGACCTTTTTCATAAAGATAACGCATCATATCATACCCTGCTTCTGCAAAATCAAAACGCAGAGCGCCCGCTTCGCCGGTGTCCTCACGCTCTTTGCCTATATAAAAAACAGGAGTGTTGCTTTGAGCTGTTAATGAAACAATATCTTCTGAAAAACGCAAGAAGGTTATAATGCCGTCAACATTTCTCTCTAAAAGACGTGTCATATTTTTAGGGTCATCATCATACTGATAAATTAAAGCCGCATAGCCATAGTCGTTTGCCTCGTCACAAATGCCCCGGTAAAGCTCAGAAAAGAACGGATTAGTTACATCGTTTACAACAAAGGCAATTGTGTACGAAAACTTAGTTCTTAAACTGCGTGCTATTACATTGGGTACGTAATTTAACTGCTTAATTACGTCAAGCACACGTTCGCGTGTTTCATCAGTTACTTTGCTGCTTCCGTTCACAACTCGTGAAACGGTGGCGGTAGAAACGCCGGCTAATCGCGCGACATCGTTTCTGGTAGCCATATTCTCTCTCCCTTAAGGTTATTTTTATTGATAATAGTTGCGTCTGTTTGCATATTTTCTCTGGCGGCGACGTCTGCTTTGTCTTTTAAGCTCTCTGTAACGCAGAACAAGCAGAATAACCACCAAAATTCCGAGCGGTCCCATAACCCAGATGCTTAAAATCCAGCTTATAAGAGTTCCGAAAATCATTTTTAAATAGCTCTTTTTTATAGCTTTTTGATTAATAAGCTCAACTTCGCCTAAAGTAATTCCGTCGTATGAATAGGTTATAGTTCCTATTTTCTCACCTTCTTTTATCGGTGCTTTAAGTACGTCCGGAACTGACAAGGTTTTAATAAGCTTTTCACGATCGTAGTTTACGGGCAAAAGAGCAGAAAGAGGTTCTTTTGCCGTAAGTATTGCCTGAGCATTTTTTTTTGCCCATTTAACCTCTTTTGTTGCCATTATTTCATCAATGTCAGATATAGTTTGTGTCTTAAAGTTTTCAAATCCGTAATTGAAAAGTGTTATTGTATCTGCAAAAGAATAGTTTGTGCCGTCGGTATTCGGTGCATTAAGCACAACACAAAGAAGAGAAGAGCCGTCTTTTTCTGCACTCGAAACAAGACAGTGTCCTGCTTTTGAGGTGTGACCGGTTTTTATTCCGGTTGCGGCAGAGTAAAGATATTTTCTGCCCTTCATAGGATTAATTAACGAGTTGTTATTAGAAAGATAACGTATTTCTTGATATTTTTCGGTAGGGGGTATTTCGTAAGTAGGCGTTGCAACAATTTTTGCAAAAAGCTCATTCTGCATTGCAGCATCGGCAAGACGGTATAAATCACGAGCGGTGGTGTAGTGGTTATCGTCGTGATAACCGTGCGGATTTGCAAAATTAGTGCCTGTCATACCCAAAGCAGCAGCACGGGAGTTCATTTCGGTAACGAAAGCCTCGATAGAACCGGCTACCTCTTCTGCCAAAACGTTAGCAGCATCATTTGCCGAATGAACCATTAAGCCGTATAAAAGCTGCTCAATGCTTAATTGTTCTCCTGCTAAAATTCCCATATTACTGCCGTCGCGGTCAACATCGACTGCTGTCTGGCTTGCAACGGCAATGTTTTCGGGGGTGAGCTGCTCAATTGCCAAAAGCGCAGTCATAATTTTCGTTGTGCTGGCAGGATAGCATTTAGTGTCAGCGTTTTTTTCAAAAAGAACACGTCCTGTTTTTTTGTCAACTAAAATTGCCGATTGTGCCTGAACAGATGGCGAAACGGCAAAAACCGGTGTACAAATCGTAAAAAGTATAAGTAAAGCACACAAGGTGCAAAGTATTTTTTTCATATATAAATCCCCCTTAAATTTGCAGAGAATAAAACTCTAACTTATATTTTACTATTAATTAAGAGAAAAATCAACATAAATACTAAAATTTTGTGTTAAAGTATTGAAAATAATGTGAAACTGTTATATAATAAACTGCAAATGTGTTTAAAACAGTTTTTGTCAGGAGGAATTTTTAAATGATTAAGGTTGCAATTGACGGACCTTCAGGTGCAGGTAAAAGCACAGTATCAAAGGCAGTTGCCAAAGAATTAGGATATATTTATGTTGATACCGGTGCGATGTACCGTGCAGCGGCATTGGGTTGTATATGCGGTGAAATTGATATTTCAGCAAATCCTGATGCGGCGGCAGAAATGGTTTCGTATATGAATATTGATATTAAATACGGAGAAGACGGTACGCAGCTGATTTATCTTGACAAAGAGAATGTAACTGATTTTATCCGCACGCCCGAGGTTTCAATCGGAGCATCGGATATTTCAAAAATACCGGCGGTGCGTTTAAAGCTTGTTGATATTCAAAGAAAGCTTGGCGAAAAAAGCAATGTAATTATGGACGGACGCGATATAGGCACATATGTTTTTCCGGACGCGGATGTTAAAATTTTTCTTACAGCATCGCCCGAAGAGCGTGCAAAACGCAGACATAAAGAGCTTTTAGAAAAGGGTCAGAACGTTACCTTTGACGAGGTTTTAGAGGATATGCGTTACCGTGACAAAAACGATTCTACCCGTGCATTTGCGCCTTTAGTTCCGGCAGAGGACAGTGTTATGCTCGAAACAGACGGAGTATGCTTTGAAGATACTGTAAAAAAAGTACTCGACATTATAAACGAGAGGTTGGAAAAGAATGCTTTATAGTATAGCTAAAAACTTAGTGCGTGTATTTATGCTGATAGCTTTCAGGGTTAAGGTTGTAAACAAAGAACTTTTTCCGAAAGAAGGACCGGTTATTGTCAGCATTAACCACACAAGCTATTGGGATGTGCCGCTCGTTGCGGCATTTATGCCGAGAAAACTGCATTATATGGCAAAACGCACTCTTTTTGATATTCCTGTTTTAGGCAGCTTTATGAAATGGGTAGGTGCTTTTCCTGTATCTAGAGATAAGGGTGATATAGGTGCTATTAAAACTGCACTTTCGGTTTTGAAGAATAATAATGTAGTGGCGATTTTCCCTGAGGGCAGACGTGTTAAAAAAGGAATGAAGCATACAGCAAAGCCCGGTGTCGCACTTATTGCACAAAAAAGCCATGCTCCTATTCTTCCGGTAGCTATCGGAGGTAAATTCAGGCTTTTTTCAAAAATTACACTTACAGTAGGCGAGCCTATTTACGTTGAAAAACCGAATGAAGAAAACTTTTCGACAGATGAGCTTAAAGAAATAAGCTCAAATTTGGTTAATACAATTTTAACAATGGCTGGTGAGCTTTAATGGAATATGTACTGGCAAAAACCGCAGGCTTCTGCTTTGGTGTAGACCGTGCGATAGATATAGTATATAAAAGTGCCGAAAAAGGCGAAAAGTATCATACATTAGGGCCTATTATTCATAATCCACAAGTGGTTGAAGATTTGGCACAAAAGGGCATAACACCTATTGATAATCTCGCAGAAGCGCAAAAAGATGCAAAAATTTTTGTAAGAACTCACGGTGTTGGTCCGAAAGTATATGATGAAATGGAAAAATTAGGACTTGACTATATAGATTTAACTTGTCCTTTTGTAAAAAAAATTCATAATATTGTAAAAGAGCACTACGAACAGGGAATGAGAATTATTATAATTGGTGATAAAAATCATCCCGAGGTCGAAGGTATTAACGGTTGGGCAGGTTCTGAAGCTGTCATTATCGGCACAGAAGAAGAAGCCCAAAGTCTTAAAGAAGACGAAAAACCGACTTGTATCGTCTCTCAGACGACATTTAACAGAAATATTTATAAAAAAATAATATTTTTTTTAAAAAAA